>VGYV01000228.1 GCA_016872855.1 Planctomycetota bacterium | reverse complement strand
AAGCAGAGCGGCCGCGCACGATTCATCGGCGTCTCGTCCCACGACCGCCCGCACCTCAAGACCCTCATCGAGACCTATCCCAAGCAGATGGAAGTCATCCTCACCCCCTACACCGCCAAGACCCGTGTCGTCACCGACGAGGCGGGCCTCTGGGCCGCCGTCAAGAAGCACGACGTTGGCTGGTTCGGCATCAAGCCCTTCGCCAGCAACAGCGTCTTCAAGGGCGACGGCAGCCCCGACAGCCCCCACGCCGAGGAGGACAACAAGACCGCCCGCCTCTGCATCCGCTGCATCCTCGCTAACCCCGCCATCACCGCCCCCATGCCTGGCCTGATCTCCGTCCAGCAGGTGGACAACGTCTGCGCCGCCCTCAAAGAGCCCCGCGACCTCGACCCCAAAGATAAAGCCGCCCTCGACCACGCCATGACCCGCGCCTGGGCCTGCCTGCCGCCCGAGTATGGGTGGTTGAGGGAATGGGAATGCGTGTGACGTGCCGGGGTACCGGGGCTGATTGGGGTCACATCTTGATCTGCCAGTTACTCGCAGCCGCTCCCCGAGCGCGGGCCACTTGTCGAGCGGACGCCAGAGAATGAATGGGAAACAAGGATGTGACCCGCGAACCCTCTTCTGCGCCTTTTCATCTCTGTGGATGCGCATTAGCCCCGGATGGGCTTCGGGGAGAAGATGAGAACTGAGCCAACAGGGTTCATGTCTGAGCACACTGCGGAGTACGCTCTCGTTCGCGATCTCTCCTGTGCTCTCCGACCTCATTTCCAGCGTGTGATCCCGATCTTCTACTGGGTGACACGGGAAGGATCGTGGATCGCCGGTCAGTCGATGGCCCACCTGCGTGTTCGCATCTTGGGGGCATATGCGCGACGTCCGAAGATCTACCGAGCGAATGAAGGCTCAGTGCTCGTGAAGGTAAACGGCGAGCTTTTCGTGGCTGCTCGTACCGCTTCGGCGCTTGGCATCCCCATCCTGATCGGCGTGCCACTTGTCTCCGGCCTTGCGGACTTCTCAGTTGACTGCGCTTGCTGTTGGTTCCGTCTCACGCCTGAGTTCGGAGAACAAGAAGACTACACGTTTGGGCTTCTCGTCGGAAACGGCACGCCGACCACCATGCTCTGCCCGCAACTTCGGGGGCCGCTCCGTCCCTTGGACACAGTCGATCTCCTGGTCTCGCATTCGAGGGCGATGCGATGGGACGAGGCGGCTGCTGCCATGCGTACGATACGGTCATCGAGTCCCGTGCCGATGCACTTCGGCGGTGGATATCGACCGTTCTTTGTCGCAGTTTCCGATGCATGAGCCCTCCTGGCGTTTGTAGCGGAGCGCGGCGGAGCGCGGAAGCGCGGGGTGAGACCTCAATTCTCTATTTTCTTGCCGCAGCAGTTCGGGTTCTCGCGGGGCAGATGCGCCTCGCGTTGTTCCACGCGCAGGGAAGGCACAGGGAAGGCAGGGAGGCAGGGGGTCAAACCTCAATTTTCTACTTTTTTGGCGCGGCAACTCCGGCTCCCCGCGGGGGGCATGGGGGCATGGGGTCAGACCTCCATTTTCTACTTTCTTGGCGCGGCAACTCCGGCTCCCCGCGGGGCAGGGACGCCCCGCCTACAACTGGCGGCTCGGGGGCGGAGGGTCAGTGGCCATAGACTTCGCGGCGGTGGGCGATGCGGGTGATGAGGAGGCGGCGGGCGGGGTGGTGAGTTCACCGAACGTAATGCGATCCCTCAGCGTGACCGGCGGGCCGGCTTGGCAGCCCGCGAAGCGGGCGAGCCAGTCGTAGCCCAGGGCGACCGAAGGGAGCCCTGGGAAACGAGGCCACCCCACACATGAGCCCCAGAAGGGGCGATTCATGGCCCTCTGAATCGCCCCCATTCGGGGGCTCTCTCGGGTGGGGGCATCCGTTCCCAGGGCTCCCTTCGGTCGCCCTGGGCTACGGCTCGAACGCCCCCTTCGGGGGCTCAGAGGGACAGAAGGGACTCAAGGGACGAAAGGGACGAGGAGGAGAGGCCGCGGGACAGACGGGCGTGCCGCCACGCGGGGCGGGGGACGCCCTGCCAATAGCGGTCTTGCGCCCTGCGATAGAGGCAGCAGGAAAACCACAAGTCACTCGCTGCCAAGCACTTACGAGGATAGCCGTCGGCCCACAAGATCGCCAAACCCAGGGGCGGGGGGATTGGCGGTGTTGTAGGGGCTACTTCGCCTTGCCCTTGCCCGGCCCCTTGGCCATGCCTTCGTAGCGCTTGCGGATGAAGACGGTGACGATGCCGTAGGCCTGGCCGATGGCGCAGGAGACCATGAGGTAGAGGCCGGCCTGGAGGTACTTGTCCCACTTGGGCAGGTTGTTCAGGATCGGGAGTTTCTCGGAGGCGGAGAAGGTGATGAGGGCGAAGTAGACGCCGGCGCCGACGAACCAGGAGGGGACGAAGTTGAGGCCAGGCACCCGCTCGGCGCTGATGACGGGGATGACGACAACGAAGACGGCGACGGGCCAGGCGGCGTTGCCGAGGCCCCAACTCTCCAGCAGAGGCGCAAGTTCCATGATGGCCACGGAGGCGACGGCGCCGCCGAGGTAGCCGAGCATCACCTTGCCGCCGCCCTTGAGGGTGCAGCCGGCCAGGAAGTACATCGCCCAGGCCTGGAAGGAGATCCAGGGCAGGTAGTGGCGGAGCGTGGGCTCCTTGTAAATGTCGAGGACCATCATGCTCGCGGCGAGGAGGGCGATGTAGAAGGGGATGAAGAGGAACTTGCCGAAGCTCACGCTCTGCTCCTGCCAGGGGGCCTGCGCGGCGAGCCGCGGCCGCCCGACGCTGGGCGTGGCCTGGGTGGCGGCTCGATGCGTCGCGGCACTCTACAGGGAATCGCCCGCCGTGTCAACCGCGGCGCAGTTGACAGAGCGGGTGGGTGCGGTAGAATGGGATGAGCATCGCGAACATCAAGGAGCGGGAAGCGATGAAGATCCACATCATCCGCGAACCGGCGACCGAACAACAGATCAGCGAAATGCTGGAGGAGTTGCGGACCTACATCAAACTGGCCGTGGACGTCGAGCGCGGCATCCTCGCTGGGGGCGGGGAGTACCACTCAGACTGCGAGGGAATCCTGCTGAAGAACGGCAGCCGACAGGACAACGTGTGGGGGGCCGACTGGCACCCCGATACCCACGTTGTGAAGTTCGAGGCGATGATCAACATCAGGCCCCGCCTGGGCAACCGCTCGATGGAGCTGTTCAGCCGCCCGTTGCGTGAGCGGATCGAGGCGATCGTGCGGCGGCTGCTGGAGGTGAAGAGATGACCGATTCGCGCAGGGCGCAGGAGCGGTACTTGTCGCTGCCGCCGCCTGTCCGTATGGGGCACCTGGCCTCTGATCTCTTGCGGCTGAGCGATTGGGCGGAGATGCCCAAAGGGGCAGCTAGTGAAACCGACCTCATGCGCCAGGTCGCGAGGATGTTGGAGCAGAACCCGGAGTTCGCCTCGGAGGAGCTGGCGAACATGCAGCGGGAGATCTGCCACTGGCGGCGAATATGGCCGGTCGAGGCGGCACGGAGCCTGCTGGCGTTCCGCGCGCGGGTGATGTCGGAGCGCATTCTCGAATTGTCGGGGCTGCTGGACGAGGAGGGCGGCCCCGAGCCCGCCCCGGAAGACAGTTGACCCCATTTGCCAGATCGTCAAGGTCCGCTTGCACACGCGCCCCCCAAGCCTATAATGTTCGGGAGGAGGGAGGAGTCCGAGAGGAGAACACCCGTGAAGAAGCCGGAACCCCTCAAGCTCGGCGTGGCGCCCACGCGGCGCGTGATCTTCAGCGTCGAGGAGGCCGCCCGCCAGAAACGCCTCATCGAGTCCAAGCTCAAGGCCCTCGGCGTGGACATCGTGACGATTGACGAGGTGAACCCCGAAGGGCTGATCTTCAGCCGCAACCACGTCGAGCCCACCCTCGCCATCCTCCGCCGCGAGAAGGTGGACGCCCTGTTCATCCCCCACGTGAACTTCGGGACGGAGGACGCGACCGCGAAGCTCGCCCGCGACCTCGGCAAGCCCGTGCTCCTCTGGGGTCCCCGCGACGCCGCGCCTCTGCCCGACGGCTCGCGCGACCGCGACACCCAGTGCGGCCTCTTCGCCACGAGCAAGATCCTCCGCCGCATGAACGTCCCCTTCTCCTACATCGTCAACTCGGCCCCCGACAGCGCGGTCTTCGAGCGCGGCGTGACCAACTTCGTCGCCGCGGCCGCCGCCGTCAAGGCCTTCCGCAACGCCCGCATCGGCCAGGTGAGCACCCGCCCCGCCGCCTTCTGGACCATGATGGTCAACGAGGGCGAACTCCTCGAACGCTGGGGCATCGAGGTCGTGCCCGCCACCCTCGGCGACATCCTGCGCGTCGCCCGCAAGATGATCGACTCCCGCGACCCCGCCGTCGCGGGGCAGGTGCAGTGGATTCGCGACAACTTCGAGGTCGGCAACGCCGAGGAGGCGGACCTCGCAAAGGTCGCCGCCTTCAAGCTCGCGCTCGCCAAGTGGGCCGAGGACGCCGACCTCGACGCCATCGCCCTCCAGTGCTGGTCGGCCCTTCAAGCCGACTTCGGCATCTTCCCTTGCTTCGTCCACGGCCTCATCACCGACGAAGCCGTCCCCGTCGCCTGCGAGACCGACATCCACGGCGCACTCGCCTCCTACATGGTCCAGGAAGCCGTCGGGCGCCGCACCGCCACGTTCTTCGCCGACCTCACCGTGCGGCATCCCACGAACGAGAACGCTGAGTTGCTCTGGCACTGCGGCCCCTTCCCGCCCAGCCTGGCCATCAAGGGCAAGCCCAAAAAGCTCAGCGGCCACTACATGGTCGCGCCCAAGCCCCCCCTCGCCGTCGGCGAGTGGCAGGTCAAGGGCGGCCCCATCACCATCGCCCGCTTCGACGGCGACCACGGCGAGTACAAGCTCTTCCTCGGCCACGGCGTCGGCACCAAAGGCCCCTTCACCCGCGGCACCTACGTCTGGCTGAAGGTCGGCAACTGGCCCCTTTGGGAGGAGCGCCTCATCCGCGGCCCCTACGTCCACCACGTCGTCTGCGTCCACGGCCACATCGCCCCGGCCCTCTATGAGGCCTGCCGCTTCCTCGGCATCGAGCCCGACTGCGTCGAGCCGACCGAGGCCGAAATCCAGGCCTGGCTGCGCGGCGAGCCCTAACCCGCGTTTCTCACCAAATAGCTTTCAGCGATTCGGCGGCGCCCTCACTGGGGACAAGACTGCCTAAAGGCAGGACTCCGAACCGGGAGCGCGGCTCGTTTGGAGTCCCGCCTTCAGGCGGTCTTCGCCCCAATGAGCCGAATCGCTGAAAGCTATTCAGCATCTGCCGAGAAACGCGCGGAAGCACCAAGTGATAACCACCAAGTGACAAACAAGTGCCAAGTGACAATGCCCAAAGCCCCAAGTAGACCTTACGTGCTGCGCTCGGTTGTTTCGTCGTTTGGCGTTTGGCGCTTGGAGCTTGTTTGCCACTAGCCCGCATCTCTCACCAGCAGACCCAGCTCCGAAGGAGCGATAAGGTGTAGCCGGCGGCGTAAGCCGCCGGAAGGGGGTAGCAGAGGGGCGCCAGCCCCGTCGGGGCGGCACGCGCGCTCTGTCGTGCCGCCCCCTCGGGGCTGGGGGCGTGTCAGCGTGGGGCGAGGCGGCGGTCGAGGTCGGCGAGGAGGGCTTTGGCGGCGGGGTCGTCGCCGTAGCGGGTCATGCCGCCGAGGAGGGCGCCGCGGCGGAAGGCGGCGAGCTGGCCCTGGGTGGGGTCGTCGGCGACGAAGCCGCCGTCGCCCAAGGCGAGGGGCCGGGGGGCCTGCTTCTGGCGATAGTGGGCCTCGAGGCGGGCGAGTGCTGCTGCGGCCTCGGCCGCGCCGTCGTAGCGGCAGGCGAAGGCCATCGCTTCGCGGCCGCCCAGCTTGTAGCGCGCCGAGACGGCGCGCTTGAGACACTCGTGGCCGAGGAAGTCGGCGGGGGCGTAGGACTCGGTCCGCGGGAGGCGGCCCTCCGTCGGCAGGAGCCCCAGGTAGGCCGGCCAGGCCCCGGTGGGCGGGAGGCCGCGCGCCAGCGCGCGGGCGAGGGCGGCCACGCGGTCGTGGGCCTCGGGCGCTGCGCAGCTCGCGGCCACATAGAAGCAGCCCTGCCAGAACTCGACCCGCGCCTCGCTGCCCGCGCCCTCCGCGCCCACGTCGAGGGGGGCCGCCTCGACGGACGATTGGTTGCGGAAGAGCGCGAAGGCGTTGTCCGCCGAGCCCATGTCGTAGATGTCGAGCACGACCTGGTCGGCCTCGCGGCGGTAGGTGGCCTGGGCGAGTGAGCGGAAGCCGAAGGAGCAGATGAAGGGCGCGGCGCCGTTGATGTAATCGTAGAGATTCTCGGGCGTGTAGTGTCGGACGGCGCCTACGCGGTCCCAGCCGTGGAGCGACTTGGGGAGGAATGCCTCGCCCAATGGCCGCGCGCAGCCACCCGCGAGGAGGGCGGGCAGCACCGCAAGCGTCAGCCGCTCACGCCAGGACACGGTGCGCCTCCTCGAGCCTTCGGCGGATGGGGACGCAGCCAGGGCAGGCCCTCTCGCACGCGCCGCAGCCCTGGCAGGCGGTGGCCCGCTGCCCGGGGGCCAGGGCTGCGTAGGCCGCGCGCGCCTCGGCGCGATGGCCGTGGTGGTGGTAGCCCTCGAAGCGCAGGATGTCCTGCACCGCCACGCGATTGGCGCAGGCATCGAGACACGTCCCGCAGAAGCCGCAGACGCGCGAGCGAGCGGCGGCGCGGTGCAGCCGCTCGATGTCGCCCGCCGCGAGGTCGAGGGCGGGGACCCTGAGGTTCTCCTCGACCTGGGTCATGTTGACCATACCGCAGGTGACGGCGGCGACGCCCTCGATGCCGAGGACGTAGCGGTAGCAGAGCTGGAAGGGGGAGGGGCCCGCCCTCTTGAGCTTCGGGTCGGGCACGGCGGCGACGATCTTGTCGGCCTGGAGCGCCGCCTTCATGGCGAGGATGCCCATGTCGGCCTTGCGGGCGGCCTCGAGGGCAGGGCGGATCGACTCGACGTCGGTCCGTCCGAGGGAGCCCCAGGCGCCCTTGATGAGCGAGAAGGCGACCATAGCCACGTCGTAGCGGCCGGTCTCGGCGGCGAGGGTAAGCGTCTCGGCGGGCTTGGCGTGCTCGCTGAGGCCGATGAAGCGGGCCTTGCCCTGCTTCTTCAGGTCGTCGGCGGCGCGGAGCCACTCCTCGTTTTTCACGTAGTCGAGCAGCGTGGTGCAACCGTGGAGCATCATGATATCCACGTGGTCGGTGCGGAGGCGGCGGAGCGCGCCCTCGGTCCGCTCCATCGCCGTCTTGTAGACGTCCCTGCGGGCGCTGAGCTGCGCCCGGATGTCCATCTTCGTGCAGATGAAGGCGTTCTTGCGGCGGCCGTCCTGGCTGAGGAACTCGCCGATGGCCTCCTCGCTGCGCCCGCCGCCGTAGACGTGCGAGGTGTCGAACAGGTTTACCCCGCCCTCGTAGAGCTTGGCCAGGAGCGGGATGCGCTCGCGGTTCGTGTGCAGCGAGCCGTGGACGATGCGCGAGACGGCCAGGTTCGTGCGGCCCAGGCGGGCGTAGCGCATCGTGGGCTGCTCGTTGCGCCGCTCGAGCTTCGGCTCCTCGGCGGCCGGGGCCGCGCCCCCCAGGGCCGCCACGCCCGCCACTGCCGCCGCACGGCGAAGGAACTCGCGTCGCTCCATGTTCGGGCCTCCTCAAGAGGGCGCGCCGGATTGTAGCCGCTCCCCCTCACCGCGTCAAGGCGAGGGAGCGATTAGGGTATGGCCCCCAGTTCTGGCGACCACCTCGCTCTCCGTCTTCTCGTGGTCGTCCTCGTCGTCGTCGTCGAGTCCGCAGGCTTTTCCTCTTCCGCATTCGACGACGAGGACGACGACGACAACGACGACGATTTGGGGACCCCGCGGGCGCCAGGATTGGGGGCCATACGTGAGCGAGCGACACAAGCGCTTCCCCGCTCACTCCCTCGGCTACCTGGCGGCCTCTCTGCCGATGAAGTTGCGGTACTCGGGCTGGGTAGTCCACGCCTTGTAGCGGGGGTCGGAGGACCACTTCCCGTAAGTGTCCTCGACACTGGTTGCGAGGGGGCGGTCGAGCATGGCTTTGCCGCCCTCGCGGATGGCGATGTGGCCGCCCAGGGCGCCCGTGGTGGCGAATGTCACCTCATAGTCTTTCCCCGCAATCGAGAGCTTTGCGCCGACCCGTCCCTCCCGTTCCACCCGCTCGATAGGCGGCAGCTTGCCCGACTTCTGGTCTGTGGCGAAGAGGACGACGAGGAAGCTCGCCGAGGCGGGATTGTCCTTCGGCGACAGCTCGATCCGCCAGCCCTCGACGCCGATGGTGTTCTCGCGGTTGTGGGGGTTCTGGCCCCCCTTGTGCTTGCCATACGTCGCCTCGGTCGGGCCGTAGTTGATGCCGTCCACCTCGAACTCGTGCCAGGCGCCGCCGATGGTGCGGACGGTTCGGGCATCCTCGGCGGGCAGGAGGAGCTTGGCGAAAAGGCGCCCTTGCATGCCCTGCCAATTGTCGTCAATCGTGAACGTGTCGCCGCCTGTGTGGGCGAAACGGCCGCCGGGCTTCGGGTTCGGGAGCTGCTCCTTCCCGTCGTCGCTGAGGACGAACTGCTTCTCGGGCGGCAGTGAGGCATCAGGCTCGGCCTTGCCATTCCACGCCGGCTGGTAGAGGGCGTGGAGGTTCCAGATGGTCTCCAGCCCCGGCTCGGCGGCCTCGACGCGGTCGAAGACGACGAAGGTGTCGGGCCTCAGGTAGACGAACTGGCGGGTGATAGACTTCACACGGGTCGGGGGGTAGGAATGCGTCGCGTCGCCTGCCGCGTAGTCGAAGAAGGGCGAGGTCTCGTAGGCGACGATGCGTCCCTCGCGGAAGGGGCGGTCGCCTGGCTTCCGCTCGGGCAGGCCCCAGAGCTTCCACCAGCTCTTGTCCTGGATAGGCGACTGGCCGCCGCGGCGGACGACGTCGCGGGTCGGGTTCCCTCGCCAGTCCACGTGGACGATAGGCTCGCGTCCGACGGTGATCGAGTTGTGAGCGACGGTCTGGCGGGCATATTCGGTGAGGTGTGGGCGGCTCTCGCCCTGGGGCTGGGAGCCGGCGAAGGCGAGGGCGGCGTTGTTGAGGGAGTGGACGGCCCCCGTGTCGGCGGCGAGGACGCCGCGCTTGTTGATGATGAAGTGCAGGTTGTCGGCGTTGTTGCGCCCCCAGTGGCCGTCAATCTCGCCGAAGCGGCCGCAGCGGAAGAGGGCATAGGTGGCCTCGGGCGTCCAATCCGACCGCATGACCGCGTGGCCGTTCTCGGGGAAGAGGCGTGCAGGCGGGAGCGAGGCCGGCTCGACCGCGGGCAGCTCGGGGTCGTACCAGAGGAGCTTGCCCCAGACGCCGCCCTGGCCGAGCGCGCTCGTGCCCCAGCCCATGGAAATCTTGGAGATGACGTTGTCAATCCACCACTGGCCCACGCCGTCGCGGAAGCGCGAGGCGACGAGGACGGCCAGGTTGTCGCCCTCGAAGCTCGCGGGGGTAACGGTCATCCAGTGGCGGCACATGGCCGTGACGCCCACGTGGACGCACTCGAAGCCCGACGCCCAGGGGCGATAGTGGAAGAGATACCATTCGGGCGCGTGAGCGGCGAAGTCGCACTTCGACACCCAGTCCTGCCCGGTCGCGTTCGACCAGGCGACGGCCATCGTGAGCCATTCGGTGTAGAAGTGCTCGCCGTTGTAGCCGTGGGACATCGAGCTGCCGCCGCGGCCCTGCGACCAGAGGTTGTTGTAGGCGACGCCGCGTACCAGGTCTTCGGGGTAACGCTTCGTGAGCACTTCATTCAGAAAATCGTCGTGGCCGTGTCCCCAGGCGGCGAGGGCGAGGGCGACGTGTGGCCGCCAGCGGTTGGCCTTGATCTGCTCGACCAAGCGGTCCGCCTCGGCTTTCTGCTCCTCGGGCGGCAGGCCGGCCATCACGAGGTCGGCCGCGAGGGGATAGGTCTGTATCCAGCTCGGCTCCAGCTTCGCCCTTGCCTGGTCGAGATACGCCTTCTCGCCCGTGAGGTGGTAGAGGACGCCGAGGAGGATGGCCGAAGCCTTGCCCTGGGAGGCGAGCTGCTTAGCCCACTCCAGTTCCTTGGCGAGCCGGGGGTGCTTCAGCCGCTCGCGGAGCTTCGGGATGTCTGCCCGCGTGAACAGCAGCCGCGGGTGTTCTTTCCTCGCCAGAGCGCAACCGGCCGGCACGTCCACTCCCCCGATTCGCACGCTCTCCGCGGCTGCGGCCATCGAGGCGACAGACAACGCGAGGAGCGTCGGGGCCAGCCGAAGCATCGCCACACCTCCTGGAGAGGGGTTACTTGGCTCCAATGCAGAAGAGTGTCTTGTCGGAGCGCAGGAAGAGCTGTCCACCCGCCACCGCGGGGCTGGCGTTGAAGGTGCCCACGCGGCCCAGCTCGTTCGTGGCCAGCAGGTCGAAGCTCGGCTCGGCCGCGACCACGTAGGTGCGGCCGCCGCGCGTCGTGTAGTAGAGCTTGCCGTCGGCCAGCACGGGCGAGGCGTAGAACTGCCCGGCCCGCTCCAGCCGCTTCTCGTACACCACCTCGCCCGTCTTCGCCTCCACGCAGTAGAGGATGCCCTCGTTCTCGTGCGCCCAGTAGATGTGTGCCCCGTGCAGGATGGGGGAGGAGACGTTCGAGCCCTTCTTCAGCGTCCACAGCCGGTGCGAGGCCGTCACGTCGCCGCGTCCGCCGCAGCGGACGGCGAGCGCGCCGCCCGTGCCGCGGCCGCCGATGCAGTAGACCACGCCGTCGCCGGCCACGATGCTGGGGACCATGTACCAGCCGATGTCGGTCGCGCTCGACCAGAGCTGGTCGCCCGTCGCCGGGTCGAAGCCGAGCACCTTGCCGAAGATGGCGAGGACGATCTCCGTCTTGTCTCCGACCTTGACCAGGATGGGCGTGTTCCAGGATTCCTTGATGCCGGGGGCTCGCCACTTCTCCTTGCCCGTCGCCTTGTCGAGGGCGATGAGCGATTCGCTCTCCACGCTGGCGTTGATGATGACCAGGTCGCCGTGGAGGATGGGCGAGGCGGCCGTGCCCCAGCCGCTCGTCTTCGCCCCCACGTCGGCCTGCTAGAACTGCTTGCCGTCGAGGTCGTAAGCGAAGACGCCCGACTTACCGAGGAAGGCGTAGACCCTCTCGCCGTCCGTCGCCACGGAGTTGGCGGCGTAGCCGTGCTCGCGGATGGTCGGTTGCTCGGGCATCTTGGCGGGCACTGTCTTGTTCCAGAGCAGCTTGCCGTCGCGGCGGCTCAGGCACACCACGTGGCGCTTGAGGGCGTCGAGTTCCCCCTTCGGCTCGCCGGGCACGGCGTAGCCCGAGAAGCAGGTGAGGAAGATGCGGTCGCCGTGGATGATGGGCGTCGAAGCCCCTCCGCCGGGCAGCTCGGCCTTCCAGGCGATGCCCTCCTGCGGCCCCCACGTCGTGGGCAAGCCCTTCTCGCCGCTCGTTCCCAGGCCGCCCGGCCCGCGGAACTGCGTCCACTCCGAACCCGCCTGCCCCGCGGCCAAGGCCACGGAGGCCAGCCCGAGTGCCGCCGCCAAAGTCCACGGACCACGACTCAACGCCATAGCTCGACTCCTCGTCCAGGTCTCTCCTCCCGTTGCCATTATACTGCCCGGGCCGCGCCATTCCAACAACGCCCGCCGGGGTCGCCATCCGCACTTGCAGAAAACGGCCCCAGGTTGCATGCTAGATAGCGTTCAGCGATTCGGCTCATTGGGGTAAGGACTGCCTGAAGGCAGGACTCCAAACGGGCCGCTCTCCTGGTTCGGAGTCCTGCCTTTACGGCCTGTCGATTTAGTCGGCCCGGGAATTGCTGAGAAGATGGCCAGATTTCTATTGTAATCCCGCGGCGGAGCAAATAAGATAGGCGTCGGTGAGGGAC
>VGYV01000227.1 GCA_016872855.1 Planctomycetota bacterium | reverse complement strand
GGCTTCACGACCCTCAATGCCAACTACCCCCAGCTCTGGCTCGGCGAGCTGGACCGGTGCTGGGCCGCCGGCCTGCGCGGCATCAAGCTCATCCCACACTACCAGGGCAGGACCAGTCTGAACGTGGACCTCGCGCCCATCCTCGCCTGGGCCGACGAGCACGCCTGCCCCATCCTCAACCACTCGTGGGACGACCCGGCCAGGCTCCAGCAGTGGGCGAGCGACTTCCCCCGCGCCTGCTTCATCATCGGCCACGCCTCCATCGACTTCGCCGACGCCGTCAACCACCTGCCCAACGTCTACCAGAACACCTGTGCCGTCCTTCACAAGGGCCAGTTCGAGAAGATGTGCCAGGCCCTCGATCACGACAAGATCATCTACGGCTCGGACTTCCTGGACCTCGACATCGCCTTCGGCCTCGGCCCCCTCCTCTACGCCCGCGTGCCCGACGCCCTGAAGCGCAAGGTGCTCTGCGCCAACCCGCGGCGAGTGCTTGAGCAATATGTGAGGAGGTGAGGCGAAATGCGTAAGTGGGCAGGATTCGCCGCCGCCATCGCGCTTCTGGCAGGCTGCCCCCGTCCTCTGCCTCCGGCAGAGCAGTCGGGGCCCAAGGCCGAGCCACTGGCCCAACAGATCGGGGCCTTCATGGAAGCCAATCGCCCCTACTGGTGCCGCGGCCTGATGGACCGCCTGGAGGTCACTGGCCCGTTGCCCTTCGAGGCCAGGGGGCCAGGCCGGATCCGAGTGCCCGACCTGGACCAGGGCCGGGCGAACTGGAAGGAGGACTGGGACGACCCTGAGTTCCGCGAGTATGTGGCGATGGATCTCCACTTCGACCCCGAGGCGAAGGAGCGGTTTGTCGGCTTCTTCGGCACGCACTGGCGTGACGGGGACCAGGTGTTTCACTGGACCACGCCTCGGATCACGTGGATGAACCTGTGCGGCCGGGCCGGCTACGCCCACATCAGGAACGGCAAGCTGCTCGAGGCCATACTCACGTTGCTGAACTGAAGGCCGGGCTATGACGGCCCGGAAGGCCATGCGCTATCGAGACACGGGACAGGTTCACCTGGACTTCCATCGCACGACGAATGGCACTATCGCCTATCTGCGGAAGAGGTATGGCCAGGAGTTCCTCGACGAGGTGCTGAGGCGCGTCGCACGCGACGTCTATCGCTCGATCCGCGAGGACCTGCGGCGTGGCGATCCCGAGCAACTCGTCGAGCACTGGGCTTACTATCTCGACCGCGAGGCAGGCGATTACACCATCGAGCGGCAGGCCGATGTCATCCGCCTCACCATCCACCGCTGCCCGGCCGTCGCCTATCTGCGGGAGCGCGGGATCGAGCCAGACCCCGCCTTCTGCCGCCAGACCATTGTCGTCAACGCCGCGCTCGCCGAAGGCTCCCCCTTCGTGCTTACCACTGAGGTCACCGGCGACAGCCAGTGCGTCCAGACCCTTCGGAGGGTCCGGCCATGATCCCCAGCGACCACTTCGTCCGCTTCTACAACGAGGTCTTCAATGCCCTCGAGGAGCGCGGCCACGAACACCTGCTGGCCTACTGGCGCGAGCTGGGGCGGCTCCAGACCGCTGAGCTTGCCGAGCGCTTCCGGGCCGGGGGCCTCCAGGCCGCCTACGACTACTGGCGCCGCATCTTCGACGAGGAAAACTGCGAGGGCCAACTCACCCTCACCGACGACTACCTCGAGCTCCGCATGGACCGCTGTCCCAGCCTCGCCAAGGTGCTCGACAGCGACGCCGCCCCCTGCCCCCTCTACTGCGACCATTGCATGGCGTGGATTCAGCCCGTCATGGAGGCCTGCGGCCTCCACGCCGTCCTCGACATGCAGTCTCGAACTGAGCCCTGTTGCCTCCTGCGCGTCTACGGCGACGCGGCCAAGGCCGCCGCCTTCGAGCGCCAGGCCATCCTCCCCTCCCGCCCCGACGGCTCTGATGGAGCTTGAGTTACGGTCGCCGCCGCGCTATCATTCTGGGGGGAGCGAGCAAAGCCACCGGAGAGGAATGCGCGAATGAGCCGGATCATCAAGCAGATCGAGATTCAGGGCAAGCCTGCGATGGCCATGTTCGACACGGGAGCCACCCTCTCCTACGTCCGCCGGGACTTGATACAGGACGCGCCCAGGCTGCCGCTGCGCCGGCCCTACAGCGTTGGCCTCGGCGGAGGGACTATCGAGGTCCGGGAGGTCTGCCTGGCCCTCGGGGAGATTGAGGGCCTCGACCTGGACATCGAGGCCGTGCCGGTGGATGACCTCGGCAGAGCGGACGGCCACGACCTGGATGCCGTGATCGGTGCGCTGGTGATGGAGAAGTGGGAGATCAGGCTCGACCCCAAGACCGGCACGCTCGACCTCGAAGGCCTCCGCCGCCGCGAATTCACCGAGTTCTGACTCCCAGCCCGCCTCCGATCCCCCCAGTCACGGCCCTTCCACCTCGACGCGATGGAGCCGTCCCTCGACCAGGGACTCGGCCGGGATGGGATTCGAACAGGGGCGACCATCGAGGAGCACCCGCGGCGCCTCGCCGCGGCGGAAGTGGATGTCGAGCCGCGCGCCGCGGAAGGTGCGGGCGGTGCGGTACTCGCTCCAGGCGCTCGGCGGCTGGGGGGCGATGCGGAGGCCGTCGAAGTCGGGGACGACGCCGACGACGCGCTCGATGCTGCGGCGATACCAGGCGAGCGACCCCGTGAAGTTGCTGAAGAGGTTGGTGCCGTAGGCCGGGTGGTCGGGGCCGACGAAGAAGTTGCTCTGCTGGTGGGGAGGCGTGGTCGAGATGTCGGGCACCAGGTTGCAGGGCAGCGTCTTCTGTATCTCCTCATACCAGCGGTCGCTCTTGCCCGCGCAGACGAGGGCGTAGAGGTAAAAGCTCTCGCCGTGGGTGTAGATGCTGCCGTTCTCGAACATCCCGGGCAACTGGTCGGCGATGCGGCCGACGAAGGGGCGGCTGGGCCGGGTGTAGGACGGCTTGAGCAGAAGGTGCCCAAGCGGCGTGGCGAGCCGCTCGATGGCCCGCCAGACCTGTTCCTCGCGGCCCGCCGCCGCGGCCACGCCGGTGAAGAGCGCCCAGGTGTTGACGTTGAGGTGAACCCTCCCCTCGTCGTTCGTGCGCGAGCCGATGGGCAGGCCCTGGCCGTTGATCGCGTAGATGTACCACTCGCCATCCCAGGCGTGGTCGTTGATGCGCTGAGTCATCGTGTCGGCGGTGGCCGCGAACTCGGCGGCATCGGCCTCGCGCCCTGTGTGGGCGGCCAGTTCGGCCATGAGCCGGGCGGCGTGGACGCAGGCGCAGGAGAGCCACACGCTCACG
The DNA here is from genome assembly GCA_016872855.1 of Planctomycetota bacterium. GTDB lineage: Bacteria > Planctomycetota > PUPC01 > DSUN01 > DSUN01 > DSUN01. The sequence continues at coordinate 8,671 of VGYV01000227.1, read as the reverse complement.
CCCTTCTCGCCGCCGATGGCCGAAATCGCGTCGTTCCAGTCGCCGTAGCCGATGCTGCACAGGCCGTGGAACCCCGTATTGCCCGACAGCGAACGCACGGCCCGGCAGGCGTGGTCGTAGACGGTTCCTATCTCCAGCGCGTTTGTAGTTCGGCGTTCACGCGGCTCTTGAAGACCGCCTGAAGGCCGAACTACGAACGAGTCGTCGAGGAATGGGATCTGCTCGTCAAGGAAAGCGAGGTCGCCGGTTTCCTTGAGGTAGCGGACGAGGAGGTCGGGGATCCAGGAGGGGGAGTCCTGGTACATGCGGAGGTCGTGGCCGCCGCCGTGGAACTTCTCGTATTGGCGGACGGCTCGGCCGTCGGGGAACTGGTAGCGGAGGGCCGTGGCGAGCTGGGCGCGGACGTAGGGTGCCTCGAAGTCGCAGATGCCTAACAGGTCTTGAAGGACATCGCGATAGCCTACCTTGTCGAGGGCGCGGATGAAGCGACTCTGGTTGCGTGCCTGAAGCTTCGACCAGACGTTGAAGTAGCGGTCGAGCGCCGCGTCGGACGTCTGGACGGCATTGGCAAGCACCTTGCTCCGCCACGTCGCAGCCAGCCGCTTGCGGCATTCGCCGACTCCATCGAGCACCTCGCGGCGGACGCGCGCGAGGCACGCCTTCCGCTCATCCGCTGCAATGGGGCACTTGCCGTAGGCAAGCGTCCACGTGCGGCTCTCGCCCGCCTCCGGGTGCGCGTTGAATTGCGCGGCGGCAATAAGGCCGTCATACGGCTGGAGGCCGAGGGAGTTGAAGCAGGCGCCCCTCTGCACCGCGGCGGGGAGCGGAGCGCGGGCCGGGCCGCCATCGAAGACCTCGCCCATCATGTCGAAGCCATCAAAGGGCGTGGCGGAAGCGAGGAACGCCGCTCGCGGGTGCTTGTTGCCTTGATCGTGGTTGAGGAACACGAGTGCCCCGTCCTCCACGGCGCCTTCGCAGACGACCCGGGGGACGAAGTAGTAGGCGGGATAGCTGTCCAGGCACACTCGGATGCGGAGGAACCACGAGAGGTCGCGGGGCCGCCGGCGGCGGTTCGTGAGCGTCAACTGCCAGACCTCGAGGGGCAACTCGTCGTGGACGAACACCTTGAGCCGACACGCCGGCCCCTCGCGCGCGGCGCGAAGCTCGAACGTGTCGAGCCCTTGGCGGCAGGCGAAGCCGCGATAGCGCTCCTCCTCGTAGCCCACAAGCGGGAACATCGGCCAGGACCGCCCCGTCTGAGTAAACCGCGAATCATCCGAATCGTGCGAATCAGGAATCCTCTTGCCCGATTCGCTCGATTCGCCTGATTCGCGGTTTCCACAGGCTCCCTCATGCACCCAGAAGCCGCGGGCATCCTGTGGCTGGGGCGAGGTCGGCACGTAGTTGGTGTCCAGGTGGCTCGTCATCTTGCCAGCCAGCACGCTGTCCACGCACGCGAAGCCGCCGGCGTGCTGGTCCCAGAAGGAGCCCCACTGGTCGCGGTCGCGGTGGTGGTTGCTCGCCATCAGGTGGAGCATCGGGCGGGGCGTGCGCAGCGAGCGGACGACGACCTGGCTGTCCACCAGCAAGCCCTGCCTATCGCGGGCGTCCTCGAAGGCGACGTAGCGGGTCCGCAGGGCATTGGCCTCTTCGGTGGAAAGGCCATCGAGGGGCGGCCGCCCCTCGGCCAGGTTCTCGCGGCACCGCCGCACGAGGGCGTCCAGTTCGGCCGGGTCAGGCATCATCGGGTTCCTCCAGTTCGCAAGCGCTCGGCCTCCGCCGCCGCGTCGTAGAGCCGCTGTGACCCCTCCTGCCAGCTCGAGGTGAGATACCAGGTGTAGCCGACGACGCCCGCGTCGCAGTGCCAGTCGTGGATGCGTGCGTATGCGGCGGCGTCCTGGAAGCCCTCGGCCTTGTGGGGGGAGAGGCCCATCACAATGGCGCGGTTGCGCTCGGCGATCACTTCCCTGCACTTGGCAGCCAGCTCCTGCGGCAGTTCCCCTGTCGCCAGGGCCTGCTCGATGGCGATGCGGGCCTCGCACTCTTGGATGCCCTCGCGGAGCGCCTCGAAGCGGGCGGTGGCGACGGGGCCATCGGGGCTGGGGCCGAGGAGGGCCGTCTTGACGTTCAGGTTCCGCCAGCTCGCCTTCGGATAGCGCTCGTAGACGCGACCCGTCCGCGCGCCCCGCTGGTCGTCCAGCACGGGCCAGAGGTCGGCGCCCCAGCGGGTGAAGCCACGCTGATCGCCACCGATGTTCATCTCGCCGATGAGCCGGAACGTGGTCAGCGGATTGAGGTCCGACACGTCGCGGGCGAACTGCACCATCAGGCGAGGGTTCCGCCAGCCCTGGCGGCTCGTGCCGTCGTGGGAGATGAACCGCGGATGCCACACGGCCGAGGTGTAGACCACGGGCACGCCGTGCACCTTGTCGCGGTAGGGATGGGCGTGGCTGGCCCAGGGCACGCCGGGGAGAAGCTCCGACCAGAGAGCGATGGCCTCGGCGGTGGGCAGGGTGTCGGTGAGCAGCCCCAGCATCAGGTTCTTCTCCAATCGCCGCTTCTTCATTCGCTCCAGGAGTTCGCGCGCCAGGCCTTGCCAGAGCGGCTTCGACGCGGGGCCGGAATACTGCGGGAGCACGAGCGTGGACGCCCTGCCGCCCTCCACCACGGTCACGCCCGGCCCCTTGCCCTGGTAGGCCAGGCGGTCGGCCTGGGTGTCCTTCGGCTCGTACTTGAGGTCGCCCGTGAACCGCCCACCCTCCAGGAAGTTGTCCCAAACGTAAAGGCAGACGAGCGTGGACGGGCCGAGGTGCTTCGTCACCAGATCGAGATACCTGTCCATGACGCTGAAGTCGTGGCGATACTGCCCATCGCCTTGCTTGACCCAACGAACCACCGTCTGCTCGTTGCCCAGATTCGTCTCGCAGATGAGCGGGACATAGCAGGTCTTGGCGCCGACCTGCGCGATGAGGACTAGCGACTTCTCGATCAGCTTCCAATGGGCGTCCGACCAGAGCGGCACGCCATACTCCACGGCCAGCGTGTCGGGCGATTGCACAAGCTCAACGAATGTGCGGTAGTCCCTGGGGTTCGGGAGCCTGAAGCCAGAGACGTGCAATTGCACAGGGACGGCAGCGTCATTGACCCTGAGTGTGCCTGCGTAGTCGCCCGGCACTGCAACAGCAGGAACTCTCACCGTCACCCAAACGGGCACGACGGCGCCGTAGACGGGTGCCGGCTGGCCGGGGAGCGTCCGCACCCAGTTGGGCGCGGGCTGCTTCTGGCGGACGGGGACTTCAGCGGGTGGCGCCTCGAGGAGGGAGTCGAAGCGATTGACGTTGGCAGGCTTCCGCGGCAGGTCGGGGGCCGCATAGCGCAGTGCGATGGCCGATGCGGGGATGGCCGCGCCCTGCGGCCCGGCGAGGTCGGTGATGGATGCCTTCAACCCCGTCAGTGGGGCGTGAGAGCCGACGAGCACTTTGCCCGAGAAGCAGCCGTTGCGCGTGCCCACGATGCGGATGGGCTTCAGCGGCTCATTCGGGTCGCCCCAGTCGAGGTCGGTGTCCGAGGCAAGCAGGCTCGAGTTCCAGAGCTGAACGCCCGTTGGACGGGTGGCATTCGCCCGCACGGCGTCGCCCGAGGGCGCTGACAGGCGGGCGGAGTACAGGCCACAAGCGTCCCACAGAGCGAAGTTGAGGTTCTCCCGCATCCCCTTGAGCTTGTCGTAGACATCGCTGGGCAAGGGCGCGCGATAGAGCGCAACCGCGAGGACATTGGTGCCCTTGCGTAGCGCCTCGCGCGGGATGCTGACCTCCAGGTCGCGGAGGCGGAGCTGGAGGCGTTCGCTCTTCGAGCCCTCGCGGCCGTAGCCTTGCAGGAGGCCGCCGTTCTCGAGGTAGTATGCCTCGCGGGGGTACATCGCGGCCGGCGTGTCGGGCGACAGCGCGCCCTCGCGGGGCAGGTGGCCGCGGGCCAGTTCCTTGCCGTTGATGTGGACGGCTGCCCCGCCGCGGTAGCGGACCGCCAGCTTCAGCCCCTGAGCCCTGGCCGGGTCGTCCAAGTGGAACTTGCCCCGCAAGCAGAGCTGTGCGGTAGCAAGCGAGCTGGCGTGACAGTAGACGAAGCCGACATTCGCCTGCGCCCCGGGGTCCCAGTGGCTCCAGCTCGCGAAGGGCGCGCCTGCCTGACGCCCCCAGCCGGAGTCATCGAAGTCCACCGCGGTCCAGTTGCTGGCTGGTGGCTCCGTGTTGCACGCGGCCCCCACCTCCTTCAGTCCCTCGCCGTCACGGATCAGTGGCGTCCGCAAGGTGATGTGCACCCGCCAGAAGCCGCTGGCATCGAGGACCACGGTTTCACCGCCGGCCGCGGAGGCCAGGCACAACGCCATCCATCGCACCACGGGCTGAATGCGCATCTTGCCCTCGCGGAACCGTCTACGCAAACCCAGGGAGGAACTCGGCCTGGACGGTGAACATCTCGTCCACGCAGGCCCTCGCGTGCGGGATGGAGGTCGTGAGCGTGTCGGCGAGCAGGCAGTGGAGGGCGATGCGCTTCGACTTGCGGATCGCCGCCTCGGCCAGCAGCTCGTAGTAGGCGCACCGGGCCTGCACCAGGCCGACCACGCTGTCGGGCAGCGGGCCGACGTGGAGGCCGCGAATGCCCGCCCAGTCGGCAATCGCGGGAATCTCGACTATCGCCTCGGCCGGCAGGTTCGGCACCAGCCCGTCGTTCTGGACGTTGGCGTAGTGGAGCGTCCGGCCATCGTGCCACATCGAGGCGAGAATGCGCACGGCCTCGCCCGTGCCCTCCGCCGGCTTGTGGCCGATGGGCTCCTCGCCCAGGCTCTGGCGGCGAAGCGTCTCGCGGAGGTTCCGCTCCATCTCGACCCGCTTGTCGAAGTCGTGGCCCGCGCGGAAGGGGTATTTGGTGTCGTTCCGCCCGTCGTCGCCAGGGCCGTAGAAGTAGGGGAAGAACTCGGCCACGTGGTTCGCCCCCGGCATCGGCCAGCAGCCGAAGGCGTCGAGCAGTTCGACGCTCGAGCCGTAGTACTTGCCCGTGAGCGTCTTCCGCACGTGGTCGTGGAACCGCGCCGTGTAGTCCTCGCCGTCCACCAGAATCTTCATCGCCCAGACCCAGTGGTTGACGCCCGCCGAGAGCACCTCGACGCGGCCCACCTCGATCCCCAGGTGCCTTGCGACCTGGCTGGGCAGGAAGCCCGCGGTGCACAGGCCCACGATGTTCACGCGGCTCGCCTTGCGGACGGCTCGGCAGATGCCGGCCATCGGGTTGCTGTAGTTGATCACCCAGGCGTTGGGGCACAGTTCCTCGATGTTGCGGCAGATGTCGAGGATGGGCGGGATGAGCCGCAGCCCGCGGAAGAGCCCGCCCGGGCCGACCGTGTCCACCGAATGCCCGTAGTAGCCGTGCTTCTGGGGAATCTCCTCGTCCTGCCGCCAGGTCTTCACGCCGCCGACGGCGATGGTCACGAGCACGAAGTCGGCCCCCGCCAGCGCCTCGCGGCGGTCGAGAGTGCCCATGACCGCCGTCTTCTTGCCCCATTCGCTGGCCATGCGCTGGCCCAGGCGGGCCATCACCTCAAGGCCGGGCGCATCAATGTCCACCAGCGCCAGCTCAGCGCCATCGAGAGCCGGGGCGTTCACCAGGTCGGCCAACAGCCCGGAGAAACTGGAACTCGCGGCTCCAACGACGACGATCTTCGGCGGACGGCTTCTTGGCATTTGCTGCTTCCTTGCCTACCGCGGCCAGGGGCCGCAACAGAGGGGGATGAATGGATGGGTGGATGAATGGATGATTGTCTGACACCCATCCAGCCATCCATTCATCCTCTCATCTACTCTCCCCCAGCCATGAGCGACTTGATCACAATCGTGTTGTCCTTGATTGGGCGATAGGAATCGAGGTGGAGAATCGTGTCGCGCATCTCGACCACCACGCGGTTGAGGGTGAGCGGGTAGTCCACGATGCCGTTGCCGGCGTCGGTCGGCTTGCCATCCTTGTCGGGCGGGCCGGGCTTGAAGCGGCCCCAGATGCACTGGGTGGGCCAGTGGTGGCGCTCGGCGCCGCCGAAGTCGCCGGGGAGGTCGTGCCGCACGAGCCGCCAGCCGTCGTGGCAGAGGAACGACCAGTTGTAGGGGTCGTTGACGTTGAACTCGCGGGGCATGCCGATGGAAATCCAGCGCTCGCCCTCGGCGTCGGTGAGGTCGTAGATGACGCGTCCCCAATTGCCGCAGCCTTTCACCCAGGCGCCGATCCAGCGGGGGCGGCCATCGAGGACGGCCTTCTTCTTGAGTTCGAGCACCTGGTAACGGGCGATCAGGCGGTCCTTCGCATCGGCCGGCAGCGGGGGCATGGTCACGGCGAGGCCATCCTTGGTCCAGTCGAGCCTGAAGTCGCCCTTGACGCGGGGGTTCTCGAAGTTGTTCTCCTCCAGGAAGCCGGGCTTGTCCTCCGCCGGCCGCCATTCGTCGGCGGAGGCCATTTCGGAGATAACCTGCTCCTTCCCCTCTTGCCCGCCGGCGTTCGGAGTGCGGCCTTCAGGCCGTAGTCCTCCCGCGTTCGGAGTGCGGCCTTCAGGCCGTACCGGAGACGGGCTGAAGCCCGCACTCCAAACGGGCTCGCCGAGGGCGATCTTCTGCACGGGCGCGCCGGCGAGGTAGATAGGGTCGGGCGTAATTGCGACATACACTGCGCCACCGGCCACCTGGGGACGGGTCTCTCGGCCCATCGCGTCGGTGATGACAACTTGTCCCTGCCCCACAGAGACAATCGCCGGGCGGCTGCCGTGGAGCGTCCACAGGGCGCAGACCTCGTGGCCGTCGCCTCGGCGGAAGACGGGTGCGAAGACGACGGCGGAGCCGGTCTCGACCCTGCGGGCGTACTTGCAGCGGTCGAGAACCTGGGTGAGGACGGCGTAGGCGACGTAGGAGGGCTTGGGCTGGAACTCATCGTCGTCGCGGCACAGGCCGGGCGCGCCCCAGTGGCTGAAGCGGTAATCATCCGACATGTCGTAGATACCAAAGGGCTTGAGGACCTTCTCCAGGCCGGCGGCGAGGCCGACCAGTAGCGTGCGGGCGACGTAGCGGGCCTGCGTCGCCTCGGTGAGGTTGCCGGGCTGGGTGCAGGGGTAGAATGCCTCGGTGGACCAGATGGGCACCTTCTGGCCGCCGTGCATGTCCAGGGCCTCGCGCATCTGGCGGGTGAAGGCGGTGACGGTGAGGAAGGTGGGGTTTTCGGGCATGCGCATGAACTGGGCGCCCTCGATCCCCGCGATGTCCACATAGCCCTTCTTCACGAAGCCCTCGTTGAGCAGGGCCTCGATTTGGAGGGGATAGTCGTTGCCGAGGAGCACCTTCACGTCGGGGTGCTGCTTGCGGAGTTCGTCAATCCAGATGGAGGCGACGCGGACGAGGGCGTCGAGGTTCCGCCGCTCGCGTTCGTCGTAGGCGGGCCGTGGCTTGCCCTGCCACCACCAGGGCACCTGCATGAGCCAGCGGACGCTGATGCGGTCCTCGGCGAAGAGCTCGGCGCGGTCGCACTCGGTCTCCTTCTTGAGCCGGCCGATGGCGGCCATAGACTCGGCCAGGCTGTTGCCCGGCCAGGGGTCGTCGTAGCGCTTCTTGTCCCAGAGCGGGTGAAAGGTGCCTGGCGGGCGGAACTCGGCGGTGAGGATTCTGTGCGCCTTGAGTTCGCGGCGGATGCGGTCGGCGGATGCCTGAAGCCGCGCCTTCTCGTCTGGTGCGGCATTCTCGGGCACGCGGATGACGAGCGGGAAGGTGTAGCGGATGCCAGCCTTGTAGAGCATGTCCATCAGCCGCACGTAATAGTCGTCCCGCTCCTCGGCCTTCTTGGGGAAGCCGTGGCCGCCCCAGAAGGTCCAGAGGCCGAAGGGAGAGTCCGCCATCGCCTGCCGTGTGTCGGGCGCGAGGAGGCAGTACGACGTGTGCTTCGTCGCAAGCGGCCCGTCGCCATCGGAGGCAGTGAGCGTCAGGTCGTAGTGCCCGCGCTCGGGCGCAGGCAGTTCCACGGGCATGAGGCGCGTCTCGGCGGCCCTGAGCCGCACGCGCTGGCTGGCAATCTCGCTCTTCCGCCCGAAGTAGTGGACGGCCTCGCCGCCGATCCTGAGCGACACGGAGCGTTCGGTGCGGTTCTTCAGCTCGACATCCACCGCTGGCTTCGCCGGCTCCTGGAAGGCGTTGCCCGTGGTGCGGGGGACGACGCGCATCTCGACGGGCGAGCGCTCGAGCGTGAGGGCGATCACCTTCACGGCGCTCGATGGCCCGAGCGGCACCTGGACGAATTGGTAGGGGTCGGGGAAGTGGACGGCTGACTCAATGCGCTTGGTCAGCTCGAGGTCGAAGGTGTCAATCGTCGCCACGTTCATCAGCGTGGCCAGGTCGCCGCTGTTGAGCGGCACGCGGACGACGAAGGGCTTGCCCTTGCCGCGCCAGATGGGCACCGTGGCCGTCGAGTCGCTCAGGCGGAAGGGATAGCCGAAGGAGCCGAGGCGGAGCGTGACCTCGGGGATGGTCTCGGTGTCCACGCCCTCGGACTTCCCGGTGGCCAGGCAGAGGAGCCAAGCGGCGCGATACCAGTCCCGCGGCACGGCGAGGCGAAGCGAGGCGGGATTGCCGTCGCCCGGCCGCATCCCGAC
>VGYV01000226.1 GCA_016872855.1 Planctomycetota bacterium | reverse complement strand
CAACCGCGAGCACTACCAGACGGCCATCTACTTCCACTGCGGCGGCCTCAACCTCTATCCGGTCCCAGCGACGTGAACCCCGTCACCACAACCCCTGGGGGCTACCCACAAAGAACCCTGAAGCGGCCAAAGAAGATGTTCTTGTCTATGGATGCCTTGGCCCCGGTGAAGCCGGCCGACATCGCGGCGAGGACCCTCTTGGTCTGCACGCCTCCTGTCACCGTCCCGGTCAGGTTCAGCGCCATGGTCGCGATCTCGGTAGCCGTGTCGAAAACCTGCCGGCTGGTAGCCATGTCCCTCACAAACTGAAGGTACCGGATATCGTGCATCGCAAGTTGCGCGGCGATGTATCGGTTCCTCGCCTCCTTTGATCGGGTCTGATTGAACTCCGCCTTTGCCGCGGCGGCCTCCGCCCGCAGCTCCTCCAGATAGCCTTTTCGATCCAGTGACTGCTCCGGCGCTCCGCTTCGCCGGATCGCGGCGCACCCTGTCGCCAGGGCCGCAAGAGCGAGTGTGCTCAAGGCATGCCGGGTGACGCGCATCGCCAAATCCTCCAAGGGAGCCACCTCAAGTTGCGCCCCATCGCAGCAGGCTACCCCCGCGAACTGAGTGCTGACACGCTGGTTTCGTATAGCAGAAGGCCACCCGCATGTCAAGCGTCGGAAGGGCTGACGGGCCGTGCAGCCGGGCCGAGGAGTAGGAAGTCGAGGGTGTACTTGCCGCCGCTCTCCGGGTTGGGGATGACCTGGTTGGTCTTGGGGTCCACCACGAGGGGCTATCGGTGTTCGGTGATCGGGCTCGCGGTGAGAGGGGGAGGCGGCGTAGCAGGGCGCTTGCCTGGACCGAAGAGAGTGTACGACTCTGCGGAGTCTATACGAGGCTGGGCCGGAACACGGAGAATCGCCGATCCGCGAGTCGGAGAACGAAGAAACCCGTACGAGACAAAGCCGGAAAGCCGAGGATCGCCAAACGAGGCTTCCGGAAATGGAGAAGACTGTATGAGACTGAGCCGGAAGGCCGAGGATGGCTATTCCGCCCCTTCGGGCCGGGGGCCGTAGTGGGGCAGGGGCTGGCCTGCTTCGTAGGCGCCGATGTCGGGGGCGGGGCCGAGGAAGGCGTCGTTGATGTTGGGGAGGCGCACGCCTTTGTCCACGACGGCGGAGCCTGGGCGTGGCCGCAGGTCGGGCGGCTTGCGCTCGGGGACGGGTGGGTCGGGGAACTCGACGCCGTCGAAGACGCTCATGTCCACCTGGATGGCGTGGGTTTCGTGTGGGCCTTTGTGCAGCTCGTCGAGGCTTGCGAAGCGCTGGGGGCCGAACTGGCCCTGGAAGGGGGTCTTGTGGGTGCCGAGGGCGTCGAAGTCGAAGGAGCAATGTGGGCCGGGAGAGACCATTCGTGCGGCGGCGCCCGCCCCGCCGCCGTATCCGCCCCAGCGCTGCGCGCCTGGCGGGCCGCCGATGCAGAGGTTGTTGCGGAAGAAGGCGAAGTCGAAGGGCTGGCCCGCGAAGCAGCACATGCCGTCGCCCACCTTGACGACGGTGTTGTGGAGGCACACGTCGCCCTGGCTGTAGCGGTGGAGCTTGAAGGGGGCGTAGGTGAGGCCGTACATGACGTTGCGGATGAAGTAGGTTGGGCCGCCGAGGCCTGGCTGGGAGCTGAGGCCGACGAAGGAGCTTGTGATGCGGTTGCGGACGATGCGGCAGTTGTGCATGCAGAAGTCGGCCTCGATCGCGTCGTCGGCGCCCACGGTGATGTCGTTGTTGTAGATGTCAATGCAGACCTGTTCGCCGGTGCCGCGGTCCTCCATCGTCGAGATGCAGTCGCGGAAGGCGCTCACGCGGTTGTAGCAGATGACGTTGCCCGGCCCGGTGATCTGGATGCCTTCGCCCTCGTTCTTGCCGCTGGCGCCCATCGCCTCGCTGGTCCAGGGGGTGGAGCCGGTGACGACGTTGTCGGCGATGTAGCAGTTCTTGGCGCCGGGGCGCCTCGTGGCGCCGATGCCGAAGCTCTTGCCCTTGACGGTCACGGTGCAGCGTCGGACGACGCAGCTTTCGGCGCCGAGGAGGTCAATGCTGCCGTTCACGGTCGCGCCCTCGACGAAGACGTGCTCGCGGTCGCGGAGCGAGATTCGGGTGAAGGTGGCGCCCGGCTCGGCGCGGAGGACGAGGGGCTTCTCCGCCGCGCCGTCCTTGGCCACCGCCACCTCGCCGTAGGCGCCTGGGCCGAGGAGCAGGATGTCGCCGGGCTGTGCGGCGGCGAGGGCGGCGGGGAGCGTCTCGGGCGTGGCCTTCTTCGTCGGCGCGTCCTTGGCAACGCGCGGGACGGGGCGGGTCCTGGCGCGCACGGTGCGCTCTGCCGAACCGCCGTCGGGGTCGTTGAGCTTGAGGGCGATCTCGTACTCGGTGCCCGGCTTGAGGTCGAAGAGGCTGCCGGAGTGCTTGTTCTTCCACTCGAAGATGGGGTTGGTGCCTCGGCTCTTTCCGGCGGGGACGCGGCGGAGGGTCAACCCTTCGCGCCACTTCTCGTCGCCGATCGGGCGGAAGCGGACGCTGACGACGCCATTCAGATTGTCGTCGCCCTCGATGTGCCACTCGACGGCCAGGTGGATGAGCGTTGGATAGGGGGTCGTGACCTCACCGGGCCGAGTCGCGTCCTCGGCGCGGGCGAGGGCGGCAACGAAGGTGAGGGCGAGAGCGACGACAAGCCGGTTCATGGCGTTTCCTCCGACATGCGACCAGGCGAGGCCCCCTGGGAATCGTAGCCCGGCAGACAGCGCGAGTCAAGTTGTTGACATCCTGTGGGGCTTGCGCTACATTTAGAGGCTGACCGGACGTCCCCGTAGCCTTTCCCCGAACGCGGAGACAGGGACACAGGAGGTGAGCATGTTTGCTCGGTGTTTGCGTGCGCGGTATGTGGGTCTGGCGTTCGGGATCGCCCTGTTGCTTGGGTGCTTCCCCACGGGCGTCGAGGCGAAGATCGTGGGCTCGGGGGCGTCGGGCGAGCAGGGGCTGTCGCCGCGCCAGGCGCGCGAGGCGCAGGTGCTCCGCCTCCTGGCTGAGGAGAAGGTGGCGAAGGCCCTCCAGGCGGCGAACCTGACGCCCGACCAGGTGCGGGAGCGGCTGGACCGGCTGAGCGACGCGCAGCTCTCGCAGCTCGCGGACCAGCTCGAGACCATCAAGTCGGGCAAGGGCGCTGTTGTCGCTCTCGTCGTTCTGGCCATCATCCTGATTGGGGTCCTCATCTACATGGAGATCGAGAAGGAGCTGTAGGCCCCTCGATACTGGACGTCCCCGTGCCTTTCCCCGAGGTTGGACACAGGAGGTGAGCATGTTTGCTCGGTTGTTGAGTGCGCGGTATGTGGGCTTGGCGTTCGGGATCGCCCTGATGCTGGGGTGCTTCCCGATGGGTGTGGAGGCGAAAATGGTGGGCTCGGCGGCCTCGGGCGAGCAGGGGCTGTCGCCACGCCAGGCGCGCGAGGCGCAGGTGCTCCGCCTTCTGACCGAGGAGAAGGTGGCGAAGGCCCTCCAGGCGGCCAACCTGACGCCCGACCAGGTGCGGCAGCGGCTGGACCGGCTGAGCGACGCCCAGCTCTCGCAACTCGCCGACCACCTCGAGACCATTCAGTCCGGGAAGGGCGCGGTCGTTGCCCTCGTCCTTCTGGCCGTCGTCCTGATTGGCATTCTTCTCTACATGCAGATCGAGGCGGCGTAACGGGGATTGCCGATTTGCGATTTGCGATCTGCGATTTGCGGGACGCCAAAGGCCCCCGCTTAGGGAGGGTCCGCGTGAGGCCGGAGGGGGTGCCATCTCCGTTGCCCCCAATTGGCAATCGAGCCCAGCGTCTGCTGGCGTGGGCCGCGGCGTGTGCGTTGATCGCCGGCTGTGGCCCCACGTTCAAGCGGCTGCGCCAGGAGTTGGAGCAGGGGGCGCCCGGGGCCTACGTGGCCGGTGTGCCCTTTGTGCGGCAGGACCGCGACCGCTGCGGCCCGGCCGCGCTCGCCTCGCTCGCCGCCTTCCACAAGCTGCCGCTCACCCAGGACGCGATCGCGCGCGAAATCTTCCTGCCGTCCATCCGCGGCGCGCTGACGGTGGACATGCAGGACTGCGTGCAGCGCCACGGCCTGTGGTGCCACTCGGGGAGCGGGGGGGCGGGGGACGTGCGGGCGTGGCTCGGCCGCGGCCTGCCCGTCGTGGCGCTGCTCCGCCTGGGCGCGCTCCACGGCCACAGGCTCCATTACGTGGTGGTCACGGGGTATCACGCCGGGCGCGGCTACTTCATCGCCCACACGGGCTACCTGCCGAGCCGCCCGATCGCCTTCGAGACCTTCGAGCGCCAGCTCAAGGGCGCCGGCGGCTGGTTCCTGGTGGCGTGCCCACCCGAGCGGGTGGACTGGCCTCTGAGCGCCGAGGGGCACAACGACCTGGGCCTGCTCTTCGAGCGCGCGGGCAAGCTGGCCCGCGCGCGCGCCGAGTACGCCCGCGCGGCCGCCGCGAAGCCGGAGGCGCCGCTGTTCCACTTCAACCTGGGCAACGTGCTGGTGCAGTTGGGCGAGCGGGCGGAGGCGGAGCGCGCCTACCGCGAGGCCATCCGCCTCCAGCCCGCCTACGCGGACGCGCACAATAACCTGGCCAACCTGCTGCTCGACCTCGGGCGCCGCCACGAGGCCCACAAGGAGGCCCTTCGCGCCATCCAGGTGGACGGCAAGCGCATCGGCTACTACCGCGACACGCTGGGCCGTGCGCTCCTGGCCCTCGAGAACTACTCCGCGGCGGCTGCCGCCTTCCGCCAGGCCATCGAGGAGGCGGGCAAGGATGCCGCGCTGGCCGCCGAGGCGCGGCTCGGCCTCATCGAGGCCCTCGCCGCCTGCGGCGAGCGCGCCGAGGCCCTCGCCGAGAAGGGCCGCCTCCTCGCCATGACCGCCGACCCCGCCCTCCGCCGCAAGGCCGACCAATTGGTCAAGTGATTTCAGATTTCAGAAAGGCGTGGTCCCGCACGTTCCGTGCGTGCTGCCCAAACCGATTCGGGGGATCAACCCAGTTTGGAGTCCCGCCTTTAGGCGGATTCGGGCGGGAGAAGACCGCCTGAAGGCGGGACTCCTAACAAGTTCGCGCTTTGGGCAACACGCCCTTCCCGTCTGAAATCGGCAATCGGAGATTGGCAATCGGAGATCATTGCGGTACAATGATCGCCGGCCAATGGCTCCACGCTCAAGCCTGCTGAGGCCCTCCCAATGGGGATTCGCGCGAAGATCGTTCTCCCTTTCACGGCGCTGTTCGTCGCCACAATCCTCGTCGTGGCCTTTCTCGCCGCACGGGCCACGGCCCGCCTGGCGGACGAGCGGATCGAGGGGCAGATGGCTGACCTAGCCGGCGTGCTCTCGCACGCCGGCTTCGCGGTGAACCAGGAGGTGCTCAACCGTGTGAAGGCCATCGTGGGGGGCGAGCTGGCGACCGTGGACGCCCGCGGCGCCGTCCTGCGCAGCACGCTCGCCGCCCAGGATGCGGCGGCCCTCCGCGAACGCCTCCGACCGGCGTCCCCCGACCCCATTCGGCGTCTCGAACTCGGCGGCCGCGCCTACCGCGTCGCCTTCGCCCCCGTCGAGCTGCAGGTGGGCCAGCAGGGGGCCGCGTTCGTGTGCCTGCTCACGCCGGAGGCAGAGATCGAGGCGGCCACGCGCCGCGCCACCCGGCCCATCCTGGTCGCCGCGGCGTGCGGCGCGCTCGCCGTCGTCGTCCTCGGCTACCTCGTCGGCCACATGCTCTCACGCCCTGTGGAGTCGCTGGCTGCCCAGGCCCGCCGGCTCGCGGCGGGCAAGTCGCAGGCCCCGCTGGCCGTCCGCACGCACGATGAGGTGGGCAAGCTGGCCTCGGCGTTCAACGCCCTGCTCGAGTCGCTCCGCGCCGCCGAGGAGCGCCTCGTCGCGTCCGAGCGTCTTGCCGCCGTGGGCCAGGTCGCCGCCGGCGTCGCACACGAGGTTCGGAACCCGCTCTCGGGCATCAAGATGTCGGCCCAGGTGCTCCGCCGCCGCCTGCGCGAGCTGGAGCGGCGAGCCACCCCCCTCCCTCTCAGGGAGGGGGCAGGGGGAGGGTTGGGCGCCGGCCCCAACCCACAAGTCCCACCCTCACCCTCCCCTCTCCCTGGAAGGGAGAGGGGTCAAGGCACCCCCCTCCCTGGCAGCGAGGGGGCCAAAGCCGGCCCCGCCGCCGAAGAGGACCTCAACGTGATGCTCGGGGAGATCGCCCGCCTCGAGGTGATCATAGACGACTTGCTCACGTTCGCCCGCCCAACGACGCTGAAGCCGGAGCCGGGCGACCTGAACGCCGTCATCGCCGGGGTGCTAGACTTCATGGCCCGGCAGCTCGAGCATGCCGGCATCGAGGTCCGTCGCGAGCTGGCCGAGGGCCTGCCCGCGGTGCCGCTCGACCCGCAGCGCGTGCGGCAGGTCGTCCTCAACCTCGTGCTCAACGCGGCCGAGGCCATGCCCAACGGCGGCACCCTGGTCGCCCGCACCCGCGCGGCGGAGCGCGAGGTCGTCGCCGAGTTCGACGACACCGGCCACGGCATCGCGCGCGAGGTGGCCGACAAGGTGTTCGAGCCGTTCTTCACCACCAAGCGCGGCGGCAGCGGCCTTGGCCTCGGCGTCAGCCGCACCCTCATCGAGGCCCACGGCGGCACGCTCACCTTCGAGCCCCTCGCCGCGGGAACACGGTTTCGCTTCTCGCTCCCCCGATCGGACCGATCAGACGGATCCGACGGATCGAGAGGATAGGACAGAGGAGAACCCCTGTGGCGCGAATCGCCGTGATTGACGACGAGCAAAGCGTTTGCCACGCCTTCCAGGCCTTCCTCGGCGATGAAGGCCATGAGGTCGCTATCGCCGCCACCGCCCAGCGCGGCCTGGCTCTCCTCGACGACTTCGAGCCCGACCTCGTCATCCTCGACATCCGCCTGCCGGACGCCGACGGCCTCGACGTCCTGGCCCGGATTGTCCAGGCCCCCGACCCGCCCGCCGTGCTCATCATCACGGCGCACGGCACGATGGACACGGCGATCGAGGCCATGCGCCGCGGCGCGTTCGAGTACCTGACGAAGCCGATTGACCTCGAGGAGGCGAAGCTGGTGGTCGAGCGCGCCCTCCAGAGCCGCCAGCTCAGCCACGAGGTGGCCCGCCTGCGGAAGGAATTGCGCGGCGGCGCGCCACTCCTCGTCGGCAACTCGCCCGCCATGCAAAAGGTCTACAAGACCATCGGCGCCGTCGCCCCCGCCAACGCCACCGTCCTCATCCGCGGCGAGAGCGGCACGGGCAAGGAACTCGTCGCCCGCGCCATCCACCAGGCCAGCCCGCGGGCGAAGGGGCCGTTTGCGCCCGTGGACTGCACGGCCCTGCCAGAGCACCTGATCGAGAGCGAACTCTACGGCTACGAGGCCGGCGCCTTCACCGGCGCTACCTCCGCCAAGCCCGGCCGCATCGAGCAGGCCAGCGGCGGCACCCTCCTCCTCGACGAAATCGGCGAACTCTCCGCCGGCGCCCAGGCCAAGCTCCTCCGCTTCCTCGAGACCCGCCAGACCGAGCGCCTCGGCTCCACACGCACCCTCTCGCTCGACGTCCGCATCCTCGCCGCGACCAACGAGGACCTCGAGGCCAAGAGGCGCCAGGGCACCTTCCGCGAAGACCTCTTCTATCGCATCCACGTCGTCACCCTTGACCTGCCGCCGCTGCGCCAGCGCAAGGAAGACATCCCGCTCCTCATCGCCCACTTTCTGGAACAAGTGGCGGGCGGGCGGCGGCTCCAGATCAGCCAGGCCGCACTCGACGTGTTGGTCGCCCACGAGTGGCCGGGGAACGTCCGCGAGCTCCGCAACGCCGTCGAGCACGCCGTCATCGCCTGTCGCGGCGACGTCATCCTCCCCGAGCACCTGCCGCGCCTGCACGCGCCGGGCCGCGGCGGCCCAGCCGACGAGTTGCAGCGTGCGGCCGCGGCGGTCCTTGCTGCCAAGATGGCCCAGCACCCTGAGGGCACGGCGCCCCTCTACGACCTGATGGTGGAGGAACTCGACCGCGCCGTCATCTCCGAAGCCCTCCGCCTCACCGGCCGCAACCAGGCCCGCACCGCTGCACTCCTCGGCCTTCACCGCACGACCTTACGCAACAAGATCCGTCAGTACGGGCTGTGAGATGCCTTGCATCCGCCCCGCCGACGCCCTCCCGTCAACGATAGACATGGCCCTCTCCGTGCGCCCTGTCTGAATATGCGCCCCACCCCCGCGTCCATCATGGTAGAATGGTGGAGGGCGAGGGGGCGGTGTGCCGATCTCAGTCGGAAGGAGGACACCCGTGTACGCAAGCAGAGCATTCGGCATCGGCGCCCTGTGCGTCGCCGCTGCATTGGCGTCCAGCACCGCGTTCGCGCAGTCCTCGCTGTTCTCGACGGACTCCCGATACGCCGCTCAGGCCGATGAGAAGGCCGTGAGCGGCGGCGGGACGGCGTCGGCGAGCGAGCTTCTCCCCCACGGCCTGCGATTGGCCGCGCCCGATGCAAAGGGGGACAAGGACAAGGCGCATGCGACAGCTATTTATCGCTTCAAGGTGCCGCTGGCCGCCACGTCGTTCTACATCGAGGCCGCCTACCGCGCCGATGCCCAGGCGAGTGACAAGCAGACCGCAGGCTTCCTCTTCGTCCGGAACAGCCGGGCGCCCATCGAGCCTGAAAACCGGCCCAGGCCGCGGAAGGGCGATGCATTCGCCCCCGGCGACCTATACGCCCTGAAGGGCAGCGAGACGTCGGCATCGGTCACGGTGCCCTTCGACGGCCGCGTCCTCGACGGCATCCTGGAGGTCCGCCTTATTGCCGAGGCGGGCCAGGCGTTCGACGCCCAGTACGTGCAGGTCGCCTCCCATCGCGCCGTGGGCGGCCAGGCGAGGACGGAGGGGTATCGCGTGCCACAGGTGCCTTCGGGGCGGGCGTACGACCCGCTGAACTACGACCTGCGGCCGCCCCTGGCGGGCTACGGCGTGCCGAACCTCTACCCCAACCTCTACGGGGCCGGCCACGCGACCTCTCAGGACCCCATCTTCTGGAGCCAGGTCTGGCAGATGCAGCGTCCGCACCTCTACTACCTCTACCCATACCCCTACCCTTATCCCCACCACGGCGGCCATAGACACAAGTCGTCCAAGTGACAGGCTCGTGCCATTGCAGTTCCTCTTGCGGAAAGTCCCTCGCACGAGGGTCCCCGTTCGGAGTGCGGGCTTTAGCCCGTATCCTCGCGGCCACGCCGCCAATCCAAGATACGGCCTGAAGGCCGCACTCCAAACCGGGGCTTTCCATAACAGGAACTATGGAGGCGCCTCTGGAAGCAGACTGGCACAGCCGGGGGGCTGTGCCAGTGGGGGGTGTGCGGGGGGCGCGAGGGGGCGGGCTCACTTCTCCTTGGTGATCTTGTAGGCCTGGCCCTCGATGACGATGATGATCGGTTCGTTCTTGGCCAGGTAGATGCCGATGGACGAGTGCTTCTTGAGGAGGGCGAAGTACTCGTCGCTGAAGGGCTTGACCTCGATGAGCTTGGCCTTGTGCTTCGCCTCGTCGTAGAGGCTGTCGTGGAGATAGCCGTCGGCCTTGCGGTAGAAGGTCTTGTCGCCGATGGTCACGATGACCGCTGCGGCGGCACGGTCGAGGTCGAGGCTCTTCGCCTCGTCGTCGCCGAAGCCCACACGGTGCCCGCCGCCGCTGGGGCCGGCAGGCGCCGGAGTGGTCGCGCCCCCCTGCTTGTGGAGTTCCTGGGCGCGCTCGACGGCGCCGCGTCCGTCGCGGGGCGCGCGGTCGAAGTTGGCGCCCGCCTCGCGCAGGCGCTGGGCGAGCTGGGGCCGGGCGCCATCCTCGACGACCAGGAACGAGGTGTAGGGCGTGACGATGCCGTACTGCTTGCCGAGCTTCACGATCTCGTCCTCAAGCTCCTTGTTCTTGCCGCGGAGGCGGATTTCGTCGAGGAGGTAGGCCACCTTGCGGACGGCCCAGAGGCGGGGCAGGAAGCCGTTG
The DNA here is from genome assembly GCA_016872855.1 of Planctomycetota bacterium. Taxonomy (GTDB): domain Bacteria; phylum Planctomycetota; class PUPC01; order DSUN01; family DSUN01; genus DSUN01. The sequence continues at coordinate 1,968 of VGYV01000226.1, read as the reverse complement.
TCGGCGGTCTCGGCGAAGGTGGTCTCGTAGACGAACTCCTGGGGCTTGCCGCCCACGGTGCCCGAGAGCTTGATGGCCTTGGCCCCGCCGCCCTGGAAGCGGCCGAGGAGCATAAGTTGTGAGCCTCTAAAGAGATCGGGCAGCGCCTTCGGATACACGTCGGTCGTCTTCAGGCCAGGGATGTCGAGCTTGAGGTCGGAGAGGACGGGGTTGGCGACCTTCTGGTAGAAGTTGGAGACCTTGACCTCGATGTTCTCCTTGGGCGTCACGTAGTCGGACGTGGCGCGGTTGTCGCCGGCCAGGCGGTCGAGGAGTTCGGTGTTCACGTCGTAGCCCACGCCGAAGGCGAAGAGGCGTGCCTTCTCGGCGTTGGCGGCGGCGATGGCTTTCAGGATGGCCTCGGTGTTCGTCTCGCCGATGGTGGGCAAGCCGTCGGTGAGGAAGACGATCATCGGGAGGCCCTTGGCGCCCTTGATGGTCTTGAGGGCAAGGGTGAGGGCGTCGTGGATGGCTGTGCCGCCGCGGGCCTCGATCTTGTCAATGAACTCCTGCGCGGCCTTCACGTTCTCCTTCGAGGCGGGGAGCAGGGCCTCGCGGAAGGCGACCGGCTCCGTTGCGAAGGTGATGAGGCCGAACAGGTCGTCGGCCTTCAGGCTGCTCACGCAGTAGCGGAGTGCGCCCTTGGCCTGGTCAATCTTCTCGCCGGCCATCGAGCCAGAGGTGTCGAGGACGAAGATGATGCTCTTCGGCTGGGCCTCGGTGGCCTTCTCCTCGACGCTGGGGGTGATGGAGAGCATGAAATAGCCGTCCTCGGCGGCCGGCTTGTGGGTGATGACGGAGACGCCCACGTCCTTCTTCGAGGTGCTGAAGTAGAGCCTGAAGTCGCGTTCGGGGTCAACCTTGGCGCCCTCGAAGCCCAGGGTCGCCTCCTTGTCGCCCGTCCGCTTCACATCCACCTGGTGGGTCGGGCAGTAGACGGTCTTCAGGCCGTCGGGCTGCTCGACCTTGACGCGGAGTGCGACGGAGCCGATGGAGCCGGCCTCGGGCTTGGCCGAGCGGAAGGGGTAGCTGAACTCGTAGAGGCCCCCCTCGGCCTTCATGGCCAGCGAATACGTCAGCTTCACCTTCGTCTCGGAGTTCGGGTTCATCGGGAACACGCGGCACTTGAGCATCTTGGTGCCCACGAACTCGAGGAGGCCGGGGTCCTTCATCTGGCGCACGATCCCCTCGTAGATGCCGCGAGCCTTGTCGGCGTCGAGCAGCTCCCCCTTCACCATCTTCCCGTTGATGTCCATCTCGAAGTTGTCCACCGAGGCGTTGGCCTCCAGCGGGAAGAAGTACGTGCCTTCCATCACAAAGGGATTGGGGTTGTAGAAGACGGCGTTGACCGCCACTTGGGCGACGGCGCCCTTGATCGTGATGTCGGCGGTGTGGGAGCGGGTTTCGAGTGGGTTGCGGCGCGGCATGTCGGGCCGCACGATGGGCATCGGGGACGGCATGATGCGGCAGGCCATCGCCGCCTCGGCCATAAGTCCAAGAATGACAACCACTAGCATCAGCCAGCCCACGACTCTTGTCACCTTCATCGCACGGTCTCCTCGAAGAGGGGTGGCGGAACGTGTCTCAAGCCGCCCTATTGGACGCGGCGGCGGGGCGCATGGTTCCCAGCGCGAGGGCGGCGAGGGCCGCCGCGAGGGTGATGGCGACCAGCACGAGCGCCAGCGATTGGCCGATGGCCGGCACGAGCAGGGCACCTGTGAGGAGCGCGCCCACGCCCGAGCCCGTCAAGTCGGCAGCGTAGACCCAGCCGCCGGGCCGCTCAAACCCTTGCTGCCTAAGGGCTTGCACCAGCGGCGGAAACGTCGCACCGTCCAGAAACCCTGCCGCGAACACCAAGGCGATGAAGGTGGGGTAAAGCAGTGTGCTGGCATCAACCGCCGCCAGCCCGCTCAGCGCCAGGGGGAGCAG
>VGYV01000225.1 GCA_016872855.1 Planctomycetota bacterium | reverse complement strand
GATCGCGTTCGCGGTGCTGGCGCTGGAGATCACGCTCACGCGGCTGCTGAGCGTGGTGGCGTGGTATCACCTGGCCTTCTTCGTGATAGCGACGGCGATGCTGGGGATGACGGCGGGGGCCATCGCCGTGTATCTGCGGCCCCGCCGCTTCGCGCCCGACCGCCTGGCCGAAGCCGTCGGCGGCACGTGTCTGCGCTTCGCCCTGGCCGTGCCCGTCACGCTGATTGCCCTTTGCATGCTCCCGCTGGTGATAGACAAGTCGCTCATGTGCCTCTTCGTGCTCCTGGCCGCGACGGCGGCCTGCTCGCTGCCCTACTACTTCGCCGGCATGGCCGTGAGCGCCGTGCTCACCAAGAGCAAGCTCCCCATCGGCAGGCTCTACGCGAGCGACCTCATCGGGGCCTCCGCCGGCTGCCTGTTCGTGCTCGGGGGCCTCGAGGTGCTGGACGCTCCCAGCCTGATCCTGCTCTGCGGGGCCGTGGGCGCGCTGGCGGCCGCGGCCTTCGCCTGGCGCGCCCCGAGCGCCAGGCCGCGGACAGTCGCCCTCGCCGCCTTCCTGCTCCTGGGCGTGCTGGCCGCTGGCAACGCGGCCTCCTCGCGCTTCATCCGGCCGCTGTGCGTCAAGGGCCGGGTCTTGCCTGCGGCGTTCTACAAGATGGAGCGCTGGAACTCCTTCTCCCGGGTCGCGGTGTTTCCCCTGGCGAAGCGCGTGCCGCAGTTGTGGGGGCCGAGCCCGAAAGCCCCCACGGACGCCGTGGAACAGTACGCGATGCACATTGATGGCGAGGCCGGGACGTGCGTCACCCGCTTCCAGACCCCGTCGGACATCGAGTATCTGCGGTACGACGTGACGAACGTGGCCTACGCGCTGCGGCCCAGGGGCGGCGCCTGCATCATTGGCGTGGGCGGCGGGCGCGACGTGCAGAGCGCCCTCCTCTTCGGCCACGAGCGCGTCACCGGGGTCGAGATCAACCCGATCTTCATTGACCTGCTGCGCAACGAGTTCCGGGACTTCGCGGGCATCGCCGACCGCAAGGAGGTGACGCTTGTGGTGGACGAGGCCCGCAGCTACCTGTCGCGCGCAACCGAGCGCTTCGCCGTCATCCAGATGTCGCTGGTGGACACCTGGGCCGCCACGGGGACCGGGGCGTTTTCCCTCTCCGAAAACTCGCTCTACACGCTGGAGGCCTGGGACGCCTTCCTCGCGCGGCTTGAGGACGATGGCGTGTTCACGGTCTCGCGCTGGTACAGCCCTGGGAACCTGGGCGAGACGGCGCGGCTCGTGAGCATGGGCATCGCCGCGGCGCTGCGGGCAGGGGCGTTGGACCCCTCCCGCCACGTGGCCCTGGTCACGAGCGGACGGGTCTCCACCCTCATCCTGGGCAAGAGGCCCTTGGGAGACGGGGACATTGCGAGGCTGCGGCAGGTGTGCGCGGAGATGGGCTTCAATGCGGCCGCGGTTCCCTCGGAGCCGCCCGAACACCCGCTCCTGCGGGAGATTGTCTCGGCCAGGTCGCTGCCCGAACTCCTCGCCGCGGCGGACCGCGCGCCGTTGCGCTGCGACCCGACGACCGACGAGAACCCGTATTTCTTCAACATGCTCCGCCTGGGCCACACCCGCCGCCAGCTTGCCGAGGAGGCCGGGGTTGTGATGGGCAACCTGTGGGCCACGCTCGCGTTGCTGGCGCTCATCCTGTGCCTCGTGCTGATGGCCGTGGCCACCATCCTGGTCCCCCTGGCCCTGCGGCGCAGGCTTGGGGACGCCGAGGTGCGCTCCGGGCCGGTCGCCTGGCCGGGCGCGCTCTACTTCTCGTTGATCGGGGCGGGCTTCATGCTGGTCGAGATCGCCATGATCCAGCGGCTCACCGTGCTCCTGAGCCACCCCGTCTACGCCCTGGGCGTGCTGCTGTTCACGATCATCCTGAGCACGGGCATCGGGAGCTTGCTGAGCGAGCGCCTGCCGCTCACGCGCGCCCCGTGGATGTTCGTCTATCCCCTGGTGGCGGCCGCGGCCATCCTGGCCGCGCCCTCGGCTCTGCGTCTCGCGCTGAGCCAGATGATGGCCGCGCCTATGATGAGCCGCATCCTGGTGGCCGTGGCGCTCACCTTCCCCATCGGGGTCATCCTCGGCCTCTTCTTCCCGACCGGCATGCGGCTGGCAAGCCAGGTGTCGGCTGGGGAGACGCCCTGGTACTGGGCGCTCAACGGCGTCTTCGGCGTCCTCTGCTCGGCCCTCGCCGTCTTCATCTCCATCTACACGGGCATCTCGACCAACTTCTACATCGCCGCCGCCTGCTACGCGGCCGTCGCGGCCTGCGTCTGGGGCCTCCACCGCCGCATCGCAGCCCATGCACAGGCCCCGTAGGGGCAGCCCTCGTGGCTGCCTCAGGGCGGCCACAAGGGCCGCCCCTACGAACGGTGGCTGCTCACCGCGGCTTGGGGGGCGGCTGAACAGGACGGGGCTGGACCAGGTCGGGGCGCGAGCCGGCCGGCTGGGCGGGCAGCGCATACCAGTAGGCCGTGGTGCCCCACAGCGGCTGGCCGGGCACCAGGGTCTCCTCGACGACGCGGATGTTCTCGCGGAACTGGAAGGCGTCGTTGAGGTGGAATGAGTAGACCGCCACGTCGCCCGGATGGGTCTTGACGAAGCCTGAGACGGCCTTTCGGTCGAAGCGGCACCAGCCGCTGTTGAAGTACTCCTCGCTCCCGGTGCCGTGGTAGCTGGGCGGCCAGCCGCTCTCGTCGGTCCAGATGAGCCAATCGCCTTCCCCCCACCAGCCGCCGAGGAACCAGTGAACCTGGAGGAGTGTGCCGACGTATTTGCCCGCGAAGCCGGAGCGGTCGAGCGCCACGTGGACGTTCTGCCGGTTGTGCCGCGGGGCGTCGGCCTCGTTCGCCGGCCTTTCTGTCCAGGTGGCGTGGAACCTGCCCCAGGTGGTGGGCAGCGACTCGCGGCTCTCGGCGTCGAGGAGCACGCGCAGCTTGTCCACGGCGGCGGGCGAGAGGTTCTCGAACCTCAGCACGGCGCCGCGTGCGAAGGGCATGGGGAAGCAAGAGTAGGCATCCCGCTCGGTCACGCCGAGCAGCAGGGAGTTGAACCGCGTCCCCTCCGCGTGGGCGTGGTCCCCGTGGCCGAACAGATAGCCCAGGGGCACGTCCACGCTTGCCATCGTGCTGCCGTCCCAGAATGCCTTCAGGCGGATGCCCCGAAGGGTTTCAGGCGTGGCTGGCTCGACGGCGACGCGGAGCTGCCTCACCACGCCGCAGCCGTCGAGAGTCACGTCGCACGCCTCCCCCTTCCCCAACGAGAAGTCCCTGGCGATGGCCCATGTGGCCGGCTGGGCGGGGGGGCCTGATTCTGCGGCGAGCCAGGCGTCGGCCGTCTTCGCCGCCTCGCTCTGCTCAGCCTCCGTGAGCGGCCACGTGAGGCTCCTCACCTGGGACGTGGCGCCGTACCGCGTCCACGTCACCTGCCAGTAGTTGCCCCAGTTCTTCGCCCCGGGGTTGACCAGCGTCACCAGGCAGTGCTTCTGGAACGGAATGGGGAAGAGGGTGCCGGGATACGTCCTGTGGAAGACGAGGGGATAGGGGAATGGCCCGCCCTTCTCGGCGAAGAAGTCGTCCACCGCCATGTCGAAGATGGCCGATGGCGCGTGGTCGAGGACGATCTGGATGCGTGTGCCTTTGACGGGGGGGCCGAGCCTGCCCGTGAAGATGCGATGGATGCAGCCCGGCCCGTCCTCGTCAAGGAGGACGTTGCGGGTGCCCTCAATCCGCTTGAAGTCCGTGCCGTCGCGGTTCCCGCCCGACCTGTCCCAGGTGCTGGACATGGCGGTGTGCGTATCGTCCAGCTCGGGCAGGTGGGCGAGGGTGCGGAGGCGTTCGAGGAAGTAGCGGACGTCCATGCCGCCGGCCGTGGCGTCGGCGGTGGCGGAGGAGACGCCTGCGTCGTACAGCATCCAGAACTCGTCGGGCTTGAGCCGCCGGTTCGCGTCGTCGCCGACCTCGCGGAGGGTCTTCATCGCCCGCACGATGGCGACGCCCTTCTTGATGCTCCGCGGCGTGAAGGTCAGCACATCGAGCGCCATGCCCTCCAGGGGACTCAGGTCGCTCACGCGGGTCATCTCGCAGTTCAGCCAGGTGAGCGGCATACCCTTCAGCGGCGCGAGGTCGGCGACGCGGGTGTACATGCAGCTCAGGGAGTCCAGCGGCATGCCCTTGAGCGGCGCAAGGTCGCCCACGCGGGTGAGGGCGCAGTTCAGCGACGCCAGGGGCATGCCCGCCAGAGGCGACAGGTCGCCCACCTGGGTGCGCCCGCAGTTCAGGGACTCCAGGGGCATGCTCCTGAGCGGCGTCAGGTCGCTCACCTGCGTGGCCTCGCAGTTGAGTGACGTGAGGGGCATGCCCCTGAGCGGCTCGAGGCTGCTCACCTGCGTCCCGCGGCAATTCAGCGAGCGTAGCGGCATGCCCCTCAGGGGCCCAAGGTCACTCACCCCGGTCCCCTCGCAGTTCAGGGACTTGAGGGGCAGCCCCCTGAGGGGTTCGAGCGAGCGCACGGGCTGGCCGGCTAGGTAAAGGCCGACCACCGCCCCTCCCTCGGCGGAGAAGATAGGCTGGATGGGTGTGCCGTGGACTTCGCTGAGCTTGGTAGCGATGCGCCGTTGCTGCTCCTCGGCGGGCAGAGCGCGGATCGCGTCGTAGAAGCCCGCGCACAGGGCCTTCGCCCGCTCGTCGAAGAGGGCGTCCCTGGCCTGAACCAGCCGCTCCCGCTCCTCGAGCGCCTCGCGCTCGGCCTTGGGGTCCTTGTCAATGAGCGCGATGGCCTTGTCGTAGGCTCGCATGGCGTCGGCGGAGGCGCCGGCCGCCCGCAGGGCATCGGCCGCGGCGGCCAGGCCCCGCCAGTCCCTTGCCGCCTCGGCCCGCTCGGCGGCGGCTTTCAGCTTGTCGCCTGCCGCCGGCGCCTCCTTCCGCTGCTTCTCGCCGGCGCCGATGGCCTCCTCGCGCCGCCGCGTGAAGCTGACGAAGAGGAAGATGGCAGCGGCAACAAGGCCGGCGCCAACCAAGGCGCAGACCGCTCTGTTCCGCTTGACGAATCCCTGGGCACGCGACCACACGGAGGGAGATGCCTCTGGCATGGGGAACACTCGCGCGGGGGTCACTCGCGCCGGCGGCGGTCGAGGAGGCGGATGAGCTCGGGCAGGCTCTGGGCCGCCTGGCGGAGGAGGGTGACGATGTCGCTCTTGGTCATGTGGGCGAGGCGGGCGAGCGTGACGTCGAGGTCGCGGAAGGCGTCGGGGTGCTCGAGCCAGGCGAGGCCCAGGGCGATGACGTGCTTGCACGGCTCGCGCGAGCCGCCGAGCGGGCAGGTGCACTCGAATTGGAACGAGCGGCCGCTGACGTCGAGCCGCGTGCCGTAGATGCCGCGCGTGCCGTGGAAGCGGGCGCTGAGGGCCGAGCCGATGCGCAACTGGTCGGTGACGTGGGCGCTCTGGGCGTAGCGCGCGCCCTGGCGGTACGTGTGGCCGCCAGCCACCGCCTCGAGCTGGGCGGAGGTGAGGGGGAACATGCGATGGTACTTCGGCGATTCCTCAGGCACGGCGACACCCCAGCAATGCGAGGGGTGGGCGAGCAGGGAGGTGGAGGGTTGGATGGATGGATAAATGGATGGTTGTCAGACGCGAGCGGCCGCTTGGCGTGTCCTTCTTACACCCATCCACCCATCCAGTCATCCACTCATTCACCGCATTCTCCCTGCCAGTTGCGCCAAGGCTCATCTGCCCACGAGCTTGCGCGCCGCCGCCACGATGCCGGCCACGCTCGGCAGATACGCCTGCTCGAGGACGTAGGACTGCGGGGACACGCCGTCGAGCGCCCCGATGCGGCCGACGGGCGCGTCCAGGTAGTCAAACGCCAACTCTTGCACCTGTGAGGCGATCTCGGCGGTGTAGCTGCCCGTGCGGGTGGCCTGCGATGCGACGATGGCCCGCCCCGTCTTGCGGACCGAGCGGAGCACGGACTCGATGTCGAACGGGATGAGGGTGCGGGGGTCAATCACCTCGGCGGAAATCTTGTGCTCCGCCTCCAGCACCTTCGCAGCCTCCAACACGTCGAGCGCCACCTTGCCCCACGAGACCAGCGTGATGTCGCTCCCCTCGCGTCGCACGGCGGCGGAGCCGAAGGGCACCGTGTAGTCCTCGGCGGGCACGACGCCTGGGTCGTTGTAGAGCGCCTGGCTCTCGCAGAACATCACGGGATTATCGTCGCGGATGGCCGTCTTCAGCAGCCCCTTCACGTCGTAGGGGGTCGAGGGGAAGACGACCTTGATGCCGGGCGTGTGGGTCGAGTGCGATTCGAGGGCCTGCGAGTGCTGCCCGCCGTAGCCCTTGCCCGCGCCGACCGACGAGCGGATGACGATGGGCACGGCGAGGCTGCCGCCCGACATATAGGACCACTTCGCCGCCTGGTTGTAGATCTGGTCGCCCGCCTGGTACTCGAAGTCCGAGTACATCAGCTCGACCACCGGCCGCAGCCCGGTCATTGCGGCGCCGACCGCGGTGCCGATGATCGCCGCCTCGGAGATCGACGTGTTGAACACCCGCTCGCGCCCGAAGATGTCAATCAGCCCCTTCGTCACCTTGAACGCCCCGCCGTAGTCGGCCACGTCCTCGCCGTAGAAGACCACGCGGTTGTCCCGCACCATCTCCTCGATGAGGGCCTCCTTGATGGCCTCCTTGAACGTGATCTTGCCGTCCTTGCGGGCGATGGGGGGAGGCGCGACAAGCTGGCGGGGGGCCTTCGCCTCAGCCGGCACGGACTCCGACGTGCCGTTGCTGTACATGAACACCAACACGTCCTCGGCCTTCGGCTCGGGGGCCTCGGCGGCGCGGCGCGTGGCGCGGCCCTGCCGGGCCTCGACGCGCTCCTGTATCGCCGCGATCTCGTCCCCGGTGCAGACACCGGCCTCGACGAGCTGGCGCGAGAGCTTGGCGAGGGGGTCCACCTCGCGCCAGGCCGCCTCCTCCTCCTTGCTGCGGTACTCCGTGCGCGGGTCGCTCAGCGAATGGCCCTGGTAGCGGTATGTGACCAGCTCGCGGACGACCGGCCCCTTGCCCGCCCGCGCCAGCTCGACCGCTCGGCGGATGCCGTCCAGCACCGCCAGCACGTCCATCCCGTTGATCACCTCGGCGTGAAGGTTGTCGGGGCGGAAGGCGGCGCCGCGGCGGGCCATGTGGTCCACGCCTGTCACCTCGCCCTCCACCTGGCCCGTCATCGCATACTGGTTGTTGATGATGGCGAAAATGGTCGGCACGCCGAACGGGCGGCCCATCAACCCATTGGTGAACTGCCCCATCGAGGCGACGTTGAGGGCCTCGAACGCGATGCCGTTGCAGTAGGCCCCGTCGCCCGCGAAGCAGAGGCAGACCTGTTGTGTACCTCGGTAGCGGACGGACATCCCTGCCCCCGCCGCGATGCCGATGCTCCCGCCCACGATGGCGTTGGCGCCCAGGTGCCCCACGCTGAAGTCGGCGATGTGCATCCCGCCGCCGCGCCCGCGGCAGTAGCCAGCGTCGCGCCCGAACAGCTCGGCCGCGGTGCGGAACAGGTGCTCCTCCATCGCGCGCTCGCGCAGCGCGGCGTCGTCGAGCTTCTCCGTGTCCGACAGGCCGAGCACCTTGCGGAGCGTTGCCGCGTCGCGCTGCTGCACCGCGAAGCAGCCCTTCGCAATTCCGTCCCCGTGGCCCCTGTGCGTGCTCGTGATGTAATCCGTCAGCCCGAGGGCGGCGCACCCGCCCACACTCGTCGCCTCCTGCCCAATCGAGAGATGCGTCGGCCCGCGGTACTCGAACTCCAGCCCCTTGATCGCGTCGTATGCCTGGTTCCGCACCGCCATGATCATCTCTTCAAAGGCGCGGATGGCCATCATGCACTCGAGAAACCGCTTCACCTCGTCGGCCGTCACCCGCCCGTCGGCGAGTTCCTCCTCCAGCGTGCGGCGGTACTGATAGACGGGCATCTGCCCAAGCTCCACCACCTCGGGCTCGAAGCTCGGCAGCACGACCAACTCGCGGACCATTCACTTCCTCCAGGCAATGCCAGAGTTGCTGGCCAGGGTCTCGGAAGGCGACATGATACACGTTGCTCCCCCCTCGATCAAATCGCCGCTGCCTCTGATGGCCATTCGCCGAAGTTGCGCCCCCCGAACGGGACACAAGTTCGCCAGATCGCCGATTCTCCCCATTCTGGGCCCCTCGCGCCGAACTTGCGCCCCACACACATATGCCCTTGAGCCGTGGCGGCAGGGGGCCGCCGCACGGCTGCCGACGCCAGGCGCACCCGCGATGCAGGCGGTGCAACACCTTACGGGCGCGGCTCCGCCCGCCGCCCCTACCGGTCGCACCGGCGCGACCTCGAACTTGCGCCCCGGCCCGCCGCGCCGGGGGCGCAAGTTCGGCGCGCCGACCCGGCGGGTCGGGCAGAAGAGGGGACACTCACCTCTTCGCCCGTTTGGGGCGCCACCCTTCGACATGCTCAGGTGAAGCTTCGAGAAAGATGTCGGCCATCTGCACCCGCCCGCTCGGCCGCAGCACGCGAAACACCCCCCCCACCACCGCCGGCATGTCCACACAGAGGTTGAGGACCCCGTTCGTCAGCACCAAGTCAACCGCCCCGTCGGCCAGCGGCAGCTCTTCGGCCAGGCCGGCCACGAACACCACATTCGCCGCCCCCGCGAGGCTTGCGCCCCGCCGTGCCTTCGCCAACATCTCGCCCACCATATCCACCCCCACGACGAAGCCCGACGCCCCCACGCGCCGCGAGCAGACAGTCCATCCCCGACCCGCAGCCGAGGTCGAGCACGCGCACCCCCCGACTGCCTTCACAATCTGATTCTACTTTCCGAGGGCAGCCAACGCAACAAGGCTGGGTGGACGGGTGCAGGCGGGAGGGCAATGGCTCTCCAGCCGCTTCGCGGCAAGCGAAAGCGGCATCTGCGATGCCGCACTCCATATTCATCCCGCAGCGAGAGGACCTGTGCTTTGCAGGGGGCGCGCCACCGGCTCAGCGGGGCTTTGCAGCTTCGGGCGGCGGGGAGCCGTCGAGCTTCACGAGGGTGCCAGGGCCGCCGTGGAGGATGCCATATTCCTTGGTGGCGGGGTCGCGGCCGAGGAGGTGGATGACTTCGAGTTCGTAGCCGACGGGGTTGCCCTTGGTCGAGCGGACGAGGGCGTGGTAGATGTAGGCGCCCTTGGGCCGCGCGGCGTCCACGATGGCCTGCGACTTCCTGCTGAAGGGGGCGGCGATGCCGCCGAAGTGGCCGTAGACGTCGTAGGGCCGCTCCTTGTCGGCGTAGTGCTTCAGGATGGCCACATCGGCCTCCTTGCCCCAGGTGTGGAACCAGTTGTTGATGAACCACTCCTTCATCTGCCCGCTGCCGTCGGCGTCCACCCACACGATGAAGGCGGTGACGGTTGAGTCGGGGTCGAGCTTCCAGCCGTAGAAGTCCTGCGGGGTGCGGTCAATGGCCTTGACGCCGACGACCCTGACGAGTGGGCGTTGGCGCCCGGCTGCGGAGCCGGAGGTGCCCGACCAGTCCACCTTCAGGCCGGTGTAGGTCGTGCCGAGGCGCAAGTCGCACCAGGGGGTGGGCTCGCGGGAGATGACCTGCCAAGCCCGGCCGGTTTTCTCCTCGCGGAGGCGGAGGGCGAAGTCGTCGCGCCAGTAGTAGGCGCGCCAGTTGTGGTTGAAGTAGAACTCCTCCACGCGCCCGGTCAGCTCGACGAGCTGCCAGTCGTGGGCTTCGGCAGCCAGGGCCGGCGGCGCGACAGCGAGCGCGAGCCAGATGATGAAGAGTGGGGTGAGGCGGATCATTCGCACAACTCCTGTTTCTCGATGCGTCTTGGGGGGTTGGGGTAGACCAGGCCGCCGCACTTGCGGGCGAGTAGGACGGCGATGGCCTCGGCGGCGTCGGGGTGCATGCCCAGGGTGGTCCATGGCCCGTGACCGCTGATGGGGCCGTGGGGAACGAAGACGGTGTCGTGGGCCTTCAGCCACTCGCCGACCTCGCGCGAGGTCAGCCGGTCAAGGTGCACGATGTCCACGAGCATTCTCCTCGTGAGGCGGTTGACAGACTGGGGCACAAGTGACAGTATTATAGCGATGGCCCCAGCCCGCGGAAACAAAGGAGTTCGCGCGATGAAGGCCCTGTTCCTCCCCCTCTGCCTGGCGATGGCGGCTTTGGGCGGCGAGGCGCCGACGTTCACCACGGCCCCGAAGGCGAGCAAGCAGGCTGAGGGGGCGCTGGTGAGCTTTGCGGTGTCGGCGGCGACGGACGTGGAGGTGGCGATCCTCGACGCCAAGGGCAAGATGGTGCGGCACCTGGCCGCAGGCGTCCTGGGCGCGGAGAACCCGCCCACGCCGCCGCTCAAGCCGGGGCTTGCCCAAAGCGTGGTCTGGGATGGGAAGGACGACGTGGGGGAGGCGGCGAAGGGCGGCCCATTCCGGGCACGGGTGCGGGCGGGAATGAGCGTCAAGTTCGGCAGGCTGATCGGCGGCAGCCCCTACACGGGCATGGTGGACCAGATGCCCTATCGCGCGCCCGTCAATGGCCTGGCCGTGGACGCCGAGGGCAATCTCTACGTCAAAATGCAGTCGTCCATCGGCAGCCACGGCAACTCGGGGCTCTGGCCCTGGCACGTCCGCAAGTTCGACAAGACGGGCAAGTACCTTGTGACCATTCTGCCCTATCCGCCTTCTACCGAGCCCGCGAGGGCCAGCGGCTTCCGCCTCCTCGACACGGGCGATGGCGCCTTCACGCCCGCCAACGAGAACAGCCTCTACCCCGTCCTCTACGTCTTCGGCAGCGAGGTCGTCAATCGGCTTGTGGACGGCTGCCTGGCCTTCGTCCACAGCGAGCGGCGGCAGCTCAACTTCTTCAAGCTCGACGGCTCGAACGCGCTCAGGACCGTGGCGATGTGGCCGCCCGAGGCCAAGCTCAACTGCCCACGCTGGCTCGACATCCAGGTGGCCTTCTCGCCCGACGGGCGGACCGCCTACTACTCCAACGTCGCGGGCACCGCCTACGACGGCAAGACGCCGGCGGACATTGACCCCAAGTGGCCCCAGGGCCGCATCTATCGCCAGGACATCGCGGCGGGCACGCCGCCCGAGCGCTTCTACGACCTCGAGCTGCCCGACTGGGAAGCAACGAAGTACTGGATGCCCAGTGCGTGGGACAAGAAGACCGCGGCCGCGGGCATCGCCGTGGACGCCAAGGGCAACGTGCTGGTCTGCGACCTCGTGAACCAGGAGGTCGTCGAGCTAAGCCCCGAGGGCAAGAAGCTGAGCGCCATCAAGCTGCCTTGGCCCGACAGGGTGATGGTCCACCCGAAGACGGGCGACCTCTACGTCATCTCGCGCGGCGTCTCCCGCGGCTCTCTGCCCCCGGGCAAGCTCCTGAAGGTCGTCGGGCGTGGGGCGCAGGCGAAGGCCGTGGCCGAGCTGTCGCTCTCCGGCACTGTCGGCGGCTCCTTCGCACTCGACACGACCGGCGAGAAGACCGTCCTCTGGCTCGCCGGCTCCACGCCCTCCGACACCAAGCTCCTGCGCGTGGAGGACCGAGGCGAGAGCCTCGAGGTCACTGACGACCAGATTCTGAACCGGGACAAGGATGCCATCGAGTTCCTGGGCTACATGGACGTTGACGCCGAGGAGGAGCTGGTCTACGTGACCGGCTCGCGGAACCTCGTCTGGCGCTACGACGGCGAGACAGGCGAGGGGGGTCTCGTGAAGATCAAGGCGGTGGACCTGGCGGTCGGCCCGGGCGGGATGGTCTATGCCTGGGGCACTGGCGGCTACTCAGGCCCGGTCGTCCGCTACACCCGCGACCTCGAGCCAGCGCCCCTCGAGGCTACGGGCAAGCACACCTACGGCTCGCTCTACGGGCGAGCCGGCCGCGGGTGCAGCGTGTGCGGGCTGGACGTTGATGCCCGCGGCCGCGTCTTCGCCACCT
>VGYV01000224.1 GCA_016872855.1 Planctomycetota bacterium | reverse complement strand
CGCCGGCGACCACGTCTACTACCTCAAGGACCAGGGCAAGGACAACTCCGAAGGCCTCCGCGTCTACCTCGACGTCACCCGCTCCATCGAGGTCAAGGACCCCGACACCGGCGCCCTCATCCCCCTAGCCGGCTCCAACCTCGCCAACCGCGAGGCCATTGAAAAGCTCGTCGAGGCCAGGGGCCTCAAGCCCCTGCACGAAGTCGGCATCAACGACTACATGAGCTTCTACAGCGTCACCCTCATGAACCCCCGCGTCCTGTGCGGCATGATGATCGGCGCCATGCTCGCCTACGCCTTCTGCGCCCTCGCCATGAAAGCCGTCGGACGCGCCGCAGGCTCCATGGTCGAGGAGGTCCGCCGCCAGTTCCGCGAGATCCCCGGACTCCTCGAAGGCAAGGGCAAGGCCGACTATGCCAGTTGCGTCGCCATCTCCACCCGCGGCGCCCAGCGCGAAATGATCCTCCCCTCCCTCCTCGCCCTGGCCGTGCCCGTTGCCACAGGCATCCTCCTCGGCGTTGCGGGCGTCATTGGCCTCCTCGCCAGCGCCTTGGCGGCCGGCTTCGTCCTCGCCATCATGATGGCCAACGCCGGCGGCTCCTGGGACAACGCCAAGAAATACATCGAGGCCGGCCACCTCGGCGGCAAGGGCTCGCCCAACCACAAAGCCGCCGTCGTCGGCGACACCGTGGGCGACCCCTTCAAGGACACCAGCGGCCCCTCGCTCAACATCCTCATCAAACTCATGAGCATGGTCGCCGTCGTCTTCGCCGGCGTCACCGTCAAATACGCCCCCGCCATCGCGCGGTGGTTGGGGATGTGAGCGGCCCCAATCGTCCTCGTCCTTCGTCCTCGTCCTCGTCCTCGAACCCCGCCGGCACCCGCGGCGACCCGTTCGCGGGTGCCGGCTTGACTCATGCTCGCCCCTGCACTACCATACTGGCCGTTGCTGTGCCGGCCACATGGAGGCGACGGGAGTCAGACAGTGGGGTTCCGCGAAGCCATAGAGCAATCGGGTTGGGACACTGCGCGTCAGCAGGATGCCGGCCGCCTCTGCGCCGGCCTCCGCCAGGCCCTTCGGCGGACCGACTATACCCCTGACGACCAGATCTACAAGAATCTCGATTGCGACGCGCTGATCCCTGACGCACACAGGCCACGCCACCCCACCAGCCGTCTCGCACTGCTGGATGAACTCCTGGCCAAGAGGCCTGGGTCGCCTGACGACCTCAAGAAGGCGGCAAGCGACTTCTGCCACGACCACAAGAGGGAGGGGCCGGAGGATAAGCTGGCTCCAGCGCACGTCCTCGGGCGAATATGGTCAGCCAACGACCTGCTCGACCTCTTGCTGTCGCAGATGGGTGAGATCGGGCACACAGCAACCAATGAACACCTCCGCAAGATCATCGAACGCGCATCCCTTGGGGACCAGCAGGAAGCCTTGGCGGACCTCTGGCTGGGCAAGGAGCTCCGGCCGATGTGGTCGTTCTACGACCCTGAGTCGCCAGGCAACCCCCTCACCAGACTCTCGGGAACGCGTGCGACCACGATTGACAGGCTTGGCCTTGGCGAGTATCATTACGAGAGACCGACTGAGGAACTCGTTCAGTGGGGCCACAGGCTCCCTGATGGCAAGAAGGCCATGACGCCCACTGCCTGGGATGGCGGTGTGAAGTGCCCCTATTGGCGACCTGGGGGCCGCACCCATCCCCTCGGGGCGACCGGGCGGTTCGGGGATGGCGATGGGCTGCCGGAGGTAGTTCACGCCGCAGTGACCGGCGGCGCGCTAGCCGTGCGGATCAGTTTTGTGGCGGGTTAGCCATGGAAGAATGGCTCCTCAAGGCGTCCATCAACCAACTGCGCGACTTCCTGCGCGGTCGCTTCCAGGACATCGGCCCCTACGCCGCCGACACGGGCGCTCGCGTACCAGAGCTCCCGCATACCCTTCCAGTCGCGCTCTGGCAAGAAGCCGATCAAGCTCTCCTCAACCGACTCATCCAGGCCGTCAAGTCCCTCCTCGAGGAAATCCCCGGGAATGGTTGGACCCCCCGCGCCATCGAGTGGCTTTGTTTCTTCATCGGCCGCGCCCAGATCAAGGACCCGCCCGTGATGGGCAGCCTGATCGGGATTGCACGCAGGGGACACTGGCTCAGGGGAACCGACGACGGACCGCGATGCTACGTAGCCCTCTTGCGCACGCTCCTCAACTTGGACTGGGTTGCCGAGCCCAAGTTCTGGCTGGACCTCCCGGCCGAGGTCCAGAAGCGCTTCCCGGGCATCGTGTTCCGCGGCCTTCTCGGCCACGACATGCAGGCCGCCTTCGCCTACCTGCGCCGGGCGGCCAAGGACGCCAAACACGCCCGCCAGATCATCAGCGTCCTCGGCGATATCATGGACGATGCCACGCAACGAAGCCAGGTGATCGATCAGCTCTGCCGCGCCTTGGCGGAGCTGCCGCCGGCGGTGTCGGCTTACCTCACCAAGTGGTTCCGCATCTACGAATGGGGCGACCTGGCGGCAGAAGCCGCCCGGCCACTGCCCCAACCATTCCACCCAAGCTGCTCTGCGATCGTAGACGCCGGCTGGAAGCCGGAACTGGCCTTGAGCGCCTGAGGCGAGCCCAGTGACCAAAGTCGTCACCTTCTACTCCTACAAGGGCGGCGTGGGGCGCACGATGGCCCTCGTCAACGTCGCCCACGTCCTCGCGCGCGACGGATGGCGGGTGCTGATGGTGGACTTCGACCTCGAAGCCCCCGGCATGACCCACTTCTTCCGCGAGCAGGTGCGCAACCGCCCCAAGACCGTCACTAAGGACGCCCTCGACCTCCTTCTCCACGCCAAGAGCACGATCAACTGGGACCCCATCGAGAAGAAGCCCAAGCCGCCCGAACTCCCAAAGTCCCTCGCCGAATACGTCGTCCCCATCCCCCTGCCCGACAAGTGGAAGGACAAGGTCATCCCCTACCGCACCGGGCGGCTCGACCTCTTGCCCGCCACCCTCGACCCCGTCGAGCCCGAAGAGGCCCCCGAAGCCGAGCCGAGCCAGAACTACCTCCAGCGCATGGACATGCTCGACCTCCAGGGCGTCTTCGACACCGGCGGCCCGCGCCACTGGTTCGGCAACCACGTCCGCCAGTACTTCGTCAACGCCCGCTTCAGGACGAAGGGCGACATCCTCTTCACCCTCCGCGACAAAGTCTGGGCCGCCTATGATATTGTCCTCGTGGACTCCCGCACTGGCCTCAACGAAGTCGCCGGCCTCTGCATCGGCCCCCTCTGCGACGCCCTCGTCATCTGCACCGGCCTCAACGACCAGAGCATCTACGGCACCAAGTACTTCATGAAAAAGTCCGGCCTCTTCGACAAGGACAAAGCCAAGCCCTACACCCTCGTCGCCGGCCCCGTCCCCCCCTGGCACACCCGCGAATCCGACGAGCGCATCGCCCTCCTGCGTAAAGAGCTTCGGTGCGAAACCAGCGCCGACATCCCCTACCACCCCGCCGCGGCCTTGATTGAGAAAACCTTCATTCTTGACCAGCCAAGCGAGCCGATCAGCTTGGCTTACGAGAGCCTGGCCCCTGTCTTGTCGGGGCTCGTGGCAATCGAAGCGATTGAAGAACCCGAGCGCTGGGCAATGCACATCTCGATAGGACTCAGGGAGGAAGATCCCAGCTGGCAACTGCTCCAGCGAGTGGTGGCTGACTCCCTAAGTCCGTGGCGGTGGCGCAAGCGGTGGCGCGGCTTCGGTCTTGTGGGGCCCATCGCATCATTTCCCTGTGCCACCTCTGTGACCGCCATGCCACGTACCAAACCGGAGCCGGGCGAAGGCTACTCGCACGCTGAGCCGCTAGATTGGTCGGGAATTCCCCTTGCGGCGGCCATTTCCGCGTACCGGCTCAGTTCCCACCGCCCCATGAGTCGCGCCTGGGATCTTCTGACAAACATGCGCGACCATGATGCTCGTGAGGAGCTTGGCGTGCGTCTCATCTTTTTCGAACTCCGCGTCCTTGGCCCCATGGCAGACTGCAACCGCGCACGCGGCGTTCTTGACTCAGTGAAAGAAAACGCTAGCGAATGGTCAAAAACCATGGCTCCCCACCTCTATCCGGGCTATGCCCTGCGCCTAGTGGATTTCTGGATGACCGTACAGTCTCTTGCGGGCCACAAGACTCATTCCCGGTCCGCTGCGGGCCATGAGAATCTCTTTGCGTTGACATCTCGCGTCCAGGAGCAAGTGCAGCGGTTTGAAGAGAACTGGGTTTATGGTGTCTACCCATGGCGGCATACCATGATGCAGCCGCCGCGCGCCCATCTGAGGGAATTCATCTTGGAGGCCGCGCCGATTCTCCTCACGGGCGACCCTGACCGTCGAGGCCTTAGTAGGCTGGCCCACCTCGTGGCCGGGATGCAGGTGCCCGAGCCGGTCAGCGATCTAGCAGAGGGTGATCGCTTCCTTTCGCGCTGGCTCACTAGGCCGGAGTCGATAGACTTGATGTTCGGCGTCGCTGCCTGGGGTCGCACGTGGATTGATTCACCCTTGGGGTTATGGCCTGAGCCCCTGATGGCTTCAGCGACAGCCCTGGTCAGAGGCCCCAAAGGCGTGGAGGAGGTCGTCGGGTGGCTAATGCTGTCCAGACTTGTCTACGGCTACGCTTGGCGGGTTCTGGTGGACTGGCGGCATTTGGCGTCGGTGAAGGACCATCCGCTGTTCGTGGAGTTCCTCCGCCAGGAGGATGAGATGGTGGACGAGATCGAGGGGGCGATTGACCGAGGCGAATACACGCTCTGACCGTGCCCGGCGTCGTCGGCGACACCGTGGGCGACCCCTTCAAGGACACCAGCGGCCCCTCCTTGAACATCCTCATCAAGCTCATGAGCATGGTCGCCGTCGTCTTCGCGGGCGTCACCGTCAAATACGCGCCCATCATCGCCCGGTGGCTTGGCATGTGAGCCAAATCTCAGGAACTCACCACGGAGGGCACAGAGAGCACAGAGGAAGACACAGAGAAACACCCAAAGGGAGGCCAGGCCAGACCGCCACCTGGGGTTTCAGCCCCAATCCCCTCTTCCTCTTCTCAGTGCATCCTCAGTGTCCTCTGTGCCCTCTGTGGTGAAGACTTTTCGGCCCATCCGAGTTCCTGCTCTACCAGACCGAGGACGGCCGCACACGCCTCGAAGTCCGCGTCGCAGACGAGACCGTCTGGCTCTCCCTCAACTACATGGCCGACCTTCTCAATGAGGGCCTCCATGCCAAACAGGTTGCGAACTCGTTCGGAGTCCTGCCTTCAGGCAGAATGCCCTTATCTTCACGCCATTCCTGTTACACCCCTACTTCGATCGTTGGTTGCATCCTGCCCGGTGAGGGTCTGTCAAGCGGGTGGGGAAATCGGGCTAAGGCGTGAAGTACCAGCTATCCCTGGACCCAGCTCGACTTCGCACCGGCCGACCCTGCGATGGCAGGTCAGGCGCGGGGGTGGGCTTTCTGGTAGACTCTCCTGAGGCGCTCGGTGGTGACGTGGGTGTAGACCTGTGTGGAGGCGAGTGAGGCGTGGCCGAGGAGTTCCTGGACGGCTCGGAGGTCGGCGCCGCGGTCGAGCATGTGGGTGGCGAAGCTGTGGCGGAGGGTGTGGGGAGTGGCGTTTGCGCGGAGGCCGGCGGCTCGGGCGTGCTTGTCGAAGATGCGGCGGATGTCGCGCTGGGTGAGGCGTCGGCCGCTTCGGCTCACGAGGAGCGCGCGGGGATGGGTGCGGTGGCGGGGCGCGGCGAGTGAGGTCCGAATCGCCAGGTAGTCCTCCAGCGCTCGTAGGGCGGGCCGGCCGAGGGGGACGAGTCGCTCCTTCTTGCCCTTGCCCCTGGCCTTGAGGACTTCGCCGAAGAGGTCGAGGTCCTCGATGTTGGCCGCGGCGAGTTCGCCGATGCGCATGCCGGTGCTGTAGAGGACCTCGAGGATGGCGCGGTCGCGGCGGCCGGCGAGGTCGGCGGGGTCGGGGGCCTCGAGGAGGCGCGTGACCTCGGCTTCGTCGAGGACGGCGGGGAGGAGCCTTTCGCGGCGCGGCAGGCGCAGGTCTGCGGCGGGGTTGTGGGCGACGATGCCCTCGCGGAGCAGGTAGCGGAAGAATGAGCGGAGGGAGGCTGCCTTGCGGGCGATGGTGGCGCGGGCGGCGCCGGCGGAGCGCAGGTGGGCCAGGTAGTGGCGGAGGCGGACGGTGGTGATGGCGGCGGGGTCGAAGTCGTCGGCGCCTTGGGCGGCGAAGTTGGCGAAGGCGGCCAGGTCGGCCGCGTAGGCGCGCAGGGTCTCGGGCGAGGCGTCGCGCTCGCTCTCCAGGTAGCCGAGGAAGCGGTCCACGAAGACGGACATATCCGCGCTCCTCTGCCGCTCCGTCGGGGCTGGGCCTCTTGCCCCTGCGTCAATACTCGCCGGCGTTCTCGGCGAAGTGGAAGCACTGGCGGGAGCAGCGGATTTCGTTGATGCGGATCTCGGTGAGGATGGCCATCACGGCGGGCAGGCTGCGCCACTCCCTGGCGGCCCACCACAGGATGTCGGCGTTCTCGGCTCCGCGGCGGACAAGGTCCACGATTTCGCCGACCAGCGCCTCCTGGGCCGGGAAGAGCGCGGGCAGGCGGCCGAAGCGCCAGGCCTCCAGCTCCTCCCAGCATCGGAGGCCAAGGAGGTGCTCGACCCAGCGGTGGCGGAACCAGGCGGGCCAGTGGTGGCGGTGCCAGTCGTCTATGGCCGCGGAGCCGAGGTCGCGGCCCGCCTTCTCGCTCTCGAGGTACTTGTAGCGGTCGGCCTCGGCCTGAGCTTCGCGGTACAGGCTCTCGGGCGTCATCGCGGGGTCCCGGCCGCTCAGCGCGGCGTGGGGGGTCATGGGCAGGTCCTCAGGTGCGCCCGGCCGGGCGCTCGGCCTCGTCGAGGGCGGCGAGGAGGAGTTCGAGGCTGCGGAGCGCGGCGCGGGCGGTGACGAGGGGCGGGCCCTCGCCGCGCGCGGCGCGGCAGAAGCGCTCGATCGAGGTCTTCATGAAGTCGTCGCAGAGGCGCTCCTGGCCGCCGAGGCGGACAGAGCCGCGGTAGACGCCCTGCTCGTCGGGCCGGGTGCCGACCTCGGCGATCTGGCCGTCGAGGCCGAAGCGGCGGGGGAAGGGGGCGTCGGGGAGCTTGGCCATGCGGAGGTGGACAGAGCAGGAGCGACCGCCGGCCGCCACGTCGAGGCTGACCTCGGATGCCTCGTGGCCGATGGCAGCGCGGACGCTGCCCGGCCGCAGCTCGGCCTCGGGCACGAGGGCCAGGAGCACGCTGAGGGGGTGGGGCATGAGGTCGAGCACGATGTCGCGCCCGCGCGGGCCGTCGGGCTTGAGCTTCGAGGCCATCTCGCCGAAGAAGCTGCTGGGGGCGGCCGCGGCCTGGGGGGCCAGCTCGCGGTAGACCTCGGCGGCCGCGGCGTATTGGGTGTTGACGGCGAGGACGGCCTTCCTGCGTTCGGCGAGGCGGACGAGGCGCGTGGCCTCGCCCAGGAGGGCCGCGCTCGGCGCCCCGGGGCGCCAGACGAACGGCTTCTCGCACAGCACGGAGCAGCCGGCCTCAATGGCGGCCAGGGCGTGGTCGCCGTGGAGCGGGGCCGGCGTGGACACGCTCACCGCCTCGGGCTGCTCGCTGGCCAGGAGCGCATCGAGGGACGTGTAGCCGCGCCCCTGGAAGCCGAGGGCCTCGCGGAGCGCCCGCTCCGTCGCCTCGACCGTGGCCGGCGAGGAGCCGAGGAAGGCCACGACCTCGCAGCCCAGCTCGGCATACCACTTGGCGTGGTGCCGCCCGAACCCCGACGCGCCCAGCACTGCGACCCGCAGGCCCATGCCCGTCTCCACCTCATCCCACCCGCCGCACGCCGCGCGTTCGGAGTGCGGGCTTCAGCCCGTGTCTTCGCTCTTCACTCGAGAGCCCAGGATACGGCCTGAAGGCCGCACTCCAAACCAGGAGCTCCTCGCAGGAGAAGCTACTTCAGCGCGCATAAGCCGAAGACGGCGGCGGCCACAGCGGCCACGACACCGAGCATGCAGACGAAGATGAACACGCTGTCGCGCGCGATGGCGCGCGTGCCCTGCTTGCGCGTGGCCGCGTAGGCCACGGCGATCACCGCGCACAGCAGGAGCCCGGCGATGTATCGGACAAGCGACTCGTTCATTGGGGGGCCTCGGGCTTCGCGGTCTCCGGCTCCTCGGCGGGCCGGTCGGCCTGGTAGAAGGCATCCGCCATCACCAGCACGTTGAACGCCGCCGACACGAGCGTGAAGGTCATCCCCAGGTCCGCCAGGGGCGAGGGGGCGGGGGATGCGAGGTTCTTGAGCCACGCGGCGGCCGCGGGCGCCTTGGCGGCCTGTTCTGCCAGGTGCTGGCCCACCGCGGCGGCCAGGGCCAGCGGGCCGTCGAACATCTGGAGCAGGAAGGCCCACTTGTGGCCGTAGACCGACACCGTGGCCAGCCCACCCATCCAGAGCCCGACGAGGAAGGTGCCGACCACCGTTGCGCCGTAGAGCACAGCCCGCCCCCGGAGGCCGACAAACCAGTGCCCCGCGCCCGGCAGCAGCCAGGAGAGCAAGAGAGCCCTCCCCGGGTCACGGCAGCTTCTCCCCGTCGCTTCGCTCGGCTCGGACATCGCATTCCCTTCGGACGGCACCCGGATCATCCTACACAGGAGAGCCTGCGAAGTCAACCGCGGACGAGGGCCGAGGACGGCTCCCAATCCCGGTGGCCGCCTGCCTCCTGAATCGTCGTCGCTGTCGTCGTCGTCCGCGTCGTCGAATGCGGAGGGGGAAAGCCTGCGGACTCGACGACGACGACGAGGACGACGACGAGGACGAGAAGACGGGCCGGGGTTGACTTGACGCGCCTGGCCGTGCTATACTCCGCGACGGGTGAGGGAATGCCCACGAGCCCGTGCGGAGGCCGCTGCCATGCGAAGACCCGTCCTCTGGCTCCTGTCCCTCGGCTGTATCGCTCTGGCCCTGGCCGGCTGCGGCGGCGGAGGGGCGCGCGACGTCGAGAAGCTGCTGGCCGACCTCACGGGCGAATCGGCCCGCGCCCGCTCGCGTGCCGAGCGGACGCTGGCCGAGCACGGCCGCTCGGTCCTCAAGCCCCTCAGCAGCATCGTGACCCTCAAGGAGATCGAGAAGACGGCCAAGGACTACAATCTCAAGAGGGACCCGCAGGAGCTGCGCATCCCCGCCGCGCGGGCGCTCGGCGTCATCGCGGCCAAGGCCTCGCTCGCGCGTTCCGAGGCCGAGACGGCTGCCGCCCCGCTCCTCGAGGTGCTCAAGGGCGGCGACCGCGCTCTCCGCATCGAGGCGGCCAAGGCACTCGGCTTCTTCACCCAGCTCTCCGCACCCGCGAACGACCTGATCCTCACATTCCGCGAGGCCGACGAGGAGCTGGTGGCCGCCGCCACCGAGGCGCTGGCGCGCAATGCACTGCGCTCCGTCTACTTCCTCGCCCCGCCCGAGGAGCCCGCCGTCGCCCCAGCCGAGAAGGAGTGGGAGCGGTTGCTCGAACGCATCCGCAGCACGGACGACGACGTGCGGCTCGACACCGTGCGCGAGCTGGCCGCGCTGATCGTTCCCGACACGGCCGCGTTCAACCCCAAGGCCGCTTCGGTCCTCCTCGAGCGCGTGGCCGAGGACAAGGGCCGCGACGTGCGCTACGCCGCCCTCTGCCACTGCGTGCGCGCCCTCAAGAGCGGCAAGCCCGAGGACTTCGCCGAAAAGCTCCACAACCAGCTCCCCGTCTCGTTCGGGAAGGACGACGACAGCCGCGTCGCGCTCCTGGCGGCCCGGCTGCTGCGCGAGCGGAAGCCTGACCTGGTCGCCACCTTCCTCGCCCGCGTGGCCGCCGCGACGAAGGAGGCCGAGGGACACCTCTTCGCCGCGGCCAAGGACACCTCGATGGATTCCGGCTCGCGCGCCGACGCGATTGACGCCCTGGTGCTCCTGCCCAGCACGCACCGCGACGAGGAGCTGGCCAAGCTCCTCGACCCCAAGGTCAGCGGGAACCACGCCCGCATCCGCCGCTCCGCCGCTGGGGTCCTCGCAACGTCCGCCTCGGACGCGGCGGCCAAGGCCCTCACGGCCGCGATGAACGACGAGGACAGCGTGGTGAAGCTCGTCGCCGCACAGGCCCTCGGTCGCAGGGGCAACCTCGAGGCCGTGAAGTACCTCGTCGCCCTCCTCGGCGACGACGACGCGGGAATACGGGCCGACGCGGCCGGGGGCATCGGCACCCTGGGCGCAAACGCCATCCCCGCCCTCCTCACGCACCTGGACGCCTCGCTCAAGCGGCTCGCGGGCGCCGCGGCGCCCCGCAGCGAGAAGTACACGGCCTGGGGCATCGTGACCGGGCTCGGCCGCATCGCCGAGCAGATCGGCCCCGCCGCCGCCCCGGCCCTCGACGCCATCGTGGCCGCCGCCGAGAGCACCGACGAGGACGTGCGCCGCGTGGCCGCCGTCGCTCTCGGCCACTTCGCGGGCGATGCCGCCATCGCTGCACTCGCCAAGCGCCTGAAGGACTCCGACGAAAGCGTCCAGTGGCACGCCCTCGTGGCCCTCGAACGCCACGGCAACGCGGCGACGCCCGCCCTGACGCAAGCGCTGGACGACGAGGCGACCTGCGCCCTCGCCGCCGCATCGCTAGGCCGCGTGGGCGACGGCGAGGCCGTCAAGCCCCTCCTCGACCGCCTCGGCACGGCCAAGGACGAGGCCAAGGCCGAAATCGTGTGGGCCATCGGCGAACTCCTCGCGCGCAACCCGACCTCTCCCCACAAGACGGCTGCTCTTGCCGCGCTCGGGGCCGCCAGCCGCCTGGCCGACGCCCCCGAGGTGGCCCGCACCGCGCGCTACGCCCTCGTCAAGGCCGGCGTCAAGTCCGAATAGCAGTCCCCTCCCCGTTCTGTCGTCAGCGTGGCGTGGTTGGGCTGTGGCCTGAGCCAAGTCGGGGCCATTCCCCTCTTTGTGTCACCCCGGGAGGGGGAAAGTGATACAGATGGCCGTGCGCCGCCCCGGAAGCCCCCGGATCGCCAGAACACCATACTTGATCATCCCTGGGAGGGCGAGAGTGATCAAGTATGGCCGGAAAGGCCGTAGGACCGTCCGGATCGCCAAAGCGCCATACTCGATCGCCGCAGGCAGTGATCAAGTATGGCGGTCGGGCTTCTGGTCTTTCGGACTCCTCGGTCCGCCCCCACCTGTGGTGCACCGGGGGGTAGGAAGCCCAATGTATAGCCATAAGGCCAGCCGTGCTAGAGTTTTTCGCAAAAAAGGTCTTGACAAGACAGGAAGACCCGCTACACTATCAGGGGCAAAGTGGGGAAGAAGGGGGAGAACTGGAGCAAACGCCCGGTGTTCCTCGGCGAGTACACCCACGCCCTTGACAAGGAGGCCCGTGTCGCTCTCCCCGCCCGGCTGCGCGATGCCTTGGGCAAGACGGCGCTCGACGCCGGCCTGTGCCTTACCTGCGGCGCCGAGCCTTGCGTCGTGGCCTATACCCACGAGCGGCTCGAACACCTGCTATCGGCGCTCGACGCCGATGCCTCGTTGGGCAGGACGGCGGTGCGCGACTTCAAGCGCGCCTTCGGCGCCACCGCCGCCGTCGTGGCACCCGACGCCCAGGGACGCATCCGGCTCCCAGAACCCCTCCGGGCCTACGCCCGAATCGAGAGGGACGTGACTATCGTGGGGGTGGTGAACGCGATCGAGCTCTGGAGCACCCCGGTCTACCAGGGCCTCGCTGCCGCCCGGCGTGCGGCCTACGAGCGGCTGGCTCCCCGCGTGTTCGGGTAGCCGCATGTCATCGGAGCGCGAAGAAAGAGGAAAACGAACCCAGGCGAGCTGGCTTTGTTTTCTAGCCCGCATTTCTCACCAGCGGGGCCAGCTCCGCAGGAGCGATAGGGTTTAGCCGGCGGCGTAAGCCGCCGGAAGGGGGATGCCATGGGCGCAGCCCCGAAGGGGCGGAAGGGGCGCTCTGTCGTGCCG
>VGYV01000223.1 GCA_016872855.1 Planctomycetota bacterium | reverse complement strand
GACGCTTCCGCGAGGACCTCTTCTACCGCCTCAACGTCATTCGCATCGAGCTGCCGCCGCTGCGGGAGCGCGCGGAGGACCTGCCGGCGCTCGTCCAGCGCCTCTTCGAGCGGGTGTGCGCGGATGCGCGCAAGCCGGGCACGCGCCTCGCCGATACGGCGCTGGGCGCTCTCCGCGCGCACGCCTGGCCCGGCAACATCCGTGAGCTGGAGAACGCGCTCCGCCACGCGCTGGCGTTCGCCAATGGGCCGGAGGTCCAGCCCGACGACCTCCCTGCCCCCCTCTCTACCCTTGCCCCTGGCCTGCCAGACTCTTCCGTCACGCGTCACGCGTCACGCGTCCGGGGCGACGTGATTGACCCCGAGGCGCTGAAGGGCGCCCTCGCCGCGCCCCAGGCGCCGGGCAGCCCGAGCTGCGAGTGGCCCGCCCACATTGACTACGCCAAGCGGGGGTACCTGAAGGCCCTCATTGGCCACTACCGCGGCGACATCGCGCAGATCGCTCGCCACTGGGACCGCTCGTCCGAGAACACCCTCCTGAAGCTCATCCGCGAGCTGGGCCTCGAGGAGCACCTGCACGCGGCCCGAAGAGCGCGGAAGTAGCGCCTGCATCCGCAATTCCTGCGGGCACCACGCCCCACGGGGCCTCAACAATTGCTCCGCCGGCCCCCTGCGCCAGTGCAACTGCGGCCTGAGGCATGCGGTCCATAAAGTGCCTGCCGTATTGCGCTTACAGAGATGCGTCCTAGCGGCGGCAGGGACCGCAGTGGTCTGGCACGCCCATTGCTACACCACCTGACAGCGGGAGGCAATGGACGACGAAGCCAGGAGTTGACCAATGCAAGGTGCCGTGATGCTCGTGATCGGGCCTGTCGCAACCCTCGCCGGCTGGCCCCTTCTGGCGAGGATGACTGGCGTCGCGCTTGGCCTCGCGCGGCACGGCCTGGACATGCTCGCGCTCAATCTCATGGCGGTGATGGGCGGGATTGCGGGCCTCCTCGCCGGCGCCGCCGCCAGGGGAGTGCGTGTCCTCACCCTCTGGAGCGTCGCCAGAGCATTCCTGCTCGACCGCGTGGCCGCCGGGGGCAGGCGGGCAAGGCTGGTGGCTCGGACCCTCTGCCGACTGGTCGCGAGGCAACGGAACAGGCGCCTCCCGCGCCGGCACGCAGGGCGACACGGAGCCAAGGTAGGAGCCGGCCGATGGAAGCAACCGCGGTGATCGTGCCCATCATCATCCTGGCCGCGGCCGTCTTCCTCCTGCACGGCAAGTCGTCCCGGGGTGCCCGGCTGTACGCGAACGCCCTGATTGGGGCCACGGCCGGGCCTTTGGCGACACTCGCCGGCCTGCTTCTTCTGGCGGCGATCACCGGCGCCACGTTGCCGTGGCACAGCCCCGATTGCATCGCAGTTACCATGCTGCAATTCGGCTTGTTCACGATGGGGCTCATTGGTGCCTTTATTGGAGGGATTGTGGGCGCCCTCGGCAGAGGAGTCCGCGCAGTCACCTTCTGGAGTCTCGCCAGAGTGTTCCTGGGCGGCTTCGTGGGCATGGTCCTCGGCGGGGTACTAGGCAGCTTCATCCAGGCAGTGCTGCTGTCCTTCCCGCTGGCAGTGGCTGGCCTCTATGTCGGCATGAGTGTCTCGACGACACGGTCGCCCGATTCCGACCAGGCGACCTGGTGGCCTAAGCCCCCCACCGGCCGGGCGACAGACCCTGGGACCGGCGCCTCCCGGGCTGACACGGGTGGTGACGCGAAGCGAAGGTAGGAGCTGGCCAATGGACGCAACGGTGATCGGGGCATTCGTCGTCTCGGCTCTCGCCCTGTTCCTCGTGCTGCGCAGCGGGGTCCACTTGCTGCGGGGGGAGTTCCGCGCTGACCCGCTCGGCGCGAACGGCCTGATTGGGGCCGTTGCCGGGCTTGTGGTGGGGCTGGCCTATTGGTTCTGCCTGGCGGCGGCCACGGGTCCAGTCAGCGGCGAAGTGGGCGGAATCATCGTCATCGTGACCGTGTTCCTGACCGTCATGGGCGGGATCACGGGGCTTGTTGTCGGCGCCCTCAAGAGAGGAGTGCGCGTGGTGACCTTCGGGAACTTCATCAGAGTGCTGCTGTGCGGTTCCACAGTCATGTTCCTCGGCGGGGTGTTCGGCATGTTCCTGGGAGGGCTGGTGACCTTGCTGCCGTTCGTGGGCCTCTACGTTGGCATGAGCGCCTCGACGACGCGGCCGCCGGAGTCCGGCCAGCCGAATTCGTTGCCCAAGCCTCCCGCCGACTCGTCGCCAGGCAATGGAACAGGCACCCCCCGTACCGAGACGCAGGGCGACACGGACCAGGATAGGAGGTGAGCAATGGGAACGGTCGGGGTGATTACTGGAACCGCGCTGGCATCGGTCGGGGGCGAGCTTGAGGGCGCCAGAGGGGCACCGCTGGCGATCATCGGAGGGTTCGCCGTCCTTGCGCTCATGCTTGTCCCCTTGCGCGGGACATCGCCCCGGCGATCCCTGCTCTACGCGAACGCCCTGATTGGGGCCACGGCCGGGCCTCTAGCCACGCTCGCCGACATCCTCCTTGTCCAGATGGTCACTGGCGCGCGTTTGGGCCTCCACAGCCCCGATCAGATGGGGACCATGGTTCTTTGCCTTGTGCTGTTCGCGATGGCGTTCCCGGTTGCATGCCCCGCTGTGGGAGTCGCGGAGATGAACTCGTGGCCAGCCGAGCCTTTGGCCCATAGGGTCTGGCCACATAGGGGCGTGTACCCAGAGTTCCGGGCCTGGCAAGCCCGGTCGGCCTTGCCTCCCTATCTCGACGCGCTATAATGACTTGCAGAGCGGGCCGGGCCAGTTTCCACAGATTTCCTTGACGAAAGCCGTTGTCGGCGAGTCTGAATAGTGAGGGGCAATGGCCGACGCCGACGATGCACCGCTGGTGGCGCAGGCGAAGGCGGGTGATCGGGCAGCCTTCGGCTCCCTGGTGGCCCGCCACGGGCGCGCGATGCTGGCCCTGGCCAGAGCCTACTTCGCCTCCGAGGCCGATGCAGAAGACGCGGTTCAGGAGGCCGTCCTCAGGGCGTTCAGGGCGCTGGACAAGCTGGCGAGCAACGAGCGGTTCGCCGCATGGCTTGCGAGGATCACCGTGAACACCTGTCGCACAATTCTGTCGGGCAAGACGGACAAGGTTTCGCTGGCCGACTTCGCGAGCAGCATGAAGCTTCATCCGAGCCTGAGACAGACGTCCCTCACCCCGGCCAGCCTGGCGAGCAAGGGTGAGGAAGCCGAACTGCTCAAGGCGGCGCTCGGCCGCCTGCCCGAGGAGCAGCGCGAGGTGCTGATGCTGCGCTATGCGGAGGACATGAGCTACGATGACATAGCGGCGTACCTGGACGTCCCCGCCTCCACGGTGCGGGGGCGACTCTATATGGCCAAGGCGGCCCTCAGAGCGCTGCTTGGAGGACTTGCCACCTCGGACTCATAGGCTGCATCTTGACGTTCTTCCGGGCGTTCGTGCTGCTTCTGTTGGGTTGCCAGGCCCGTGCGGGCGTGCGGAGGAAGCGGTATGCGTTGCGAAGATGTAGCGGAGTTACTTTCGGGGCGCACTCTGGCGGAACTCTCGTGCGTGGAGAATGCTGCCGTTAGCGCCCACCTTGCCGCGTGCCCGGCCTGCCGAGAGAAATGGGCCCTTGACGGACAGTCGCAGGAACTCCATGAAGCGATCCAGGCTCTGCGCGTGAGGGAGGGCGCGGAGCATTCGCTGCTGGCCAAGCTCGATGCCGAGGAGGGCCCAGCACAGCCCGGGCCGGCCCCGCTCCCCCCCGAGATGCCGAAGGAGATTGGCGGCTTCGAGATTCTCGAACTCCTCGGCCGCGGGGGCATGGGCTCGGTTTACAGGGCGCGGCAGGTCTCCCTCGGTCGCCTGGTCGCCCTCAAAGTGATCGCCGCCAGGCTCGCGGCGGACGAGCGGTTCGTGACCCGCTTCGAGCGCGAGGCCCGCGCTGCTGCGGCGGTGCAGCACCCGAACATCGTCGCGGTCTACTCGGTTGGGGAGGACAACGGCCAGCACTACATCGCTATGGAGTTGGTGGCCGGGGAGAGCCTCGACGCCCTCGCGAAGCGCGGAGGCCCGCTGCCGCAGGACCGTGCCCTGGGGCTGATGAAGCAGGCCACCGCCGCGCTGGCTGCTGCCCACGAAGCAGACATCGTCCACCGCGACATCAAGCCGTCGAACATCCTGCTCGGCGCGGACGGCTCCGTGAAGGTGGCGGACTTCGGCCTCGCCAAGCGCATCCACATTGATGTGAAGGTCACTGCTACGGGCACAACGGTCGGCACCCCGCTCTACATGGCCCCGGAGGCCGCTGGGGCGAAGCCCTTCGACGCGCGCGCCGACCTCTACTCCCTGGGCGCCACCTTCTACCACGTGCTTGCCGGCCGGCCCCCGTTCGAGGGCAAGACCCCGGTCGAGGTGATCGTCAAGCACGCCACCGAGGAGCCGCAGCCGTTGGCCGCTGCCGCTCCTCATCTCGACCCTCGGCTGTGCCAGATCATCGACCGGCTCCTCCGCAAGGACCCGGCGGAACGCTACCCATCGGCCCGGGCGCTTCTCGACGCCCTCGATGCCCTCGGCCCACTCCAGACGCCGGCCCAGGCGGCCCGCGCGGAGGGCGAAGCCATGATCCGCGATGCCTCAACGGTTACTTTGGGCATGGGCCGTCGGCTCGAGCGCGAGGCCGCCGTCCAGGCCCGCCTCCGCGACGAGCGGCCCCCGCGCACCCGCAGAGCAATCGTGGCCGCAGCCGTCATCGCGGCCGCCGTCCTGGCCGGGATCGTCGTCGCAACCCGGAGACCGAAAGAGAGCGCAACCCCCCCGCTCCGCGCCGATGAGGTTCGGGTGGCGAAGCCGCCCGACAAGATCAAGGAGCCCCCAGTCGTCGTGGATGACCCGACGGCCAAGCGGCGCCGAGAGCTGGAGACCGCGGCTGAGAATGCATGGACCAAGATTGTGGAGGCATCCAAGGGTGACCTCGCTCCGGCCCAGGCGAAGGCCCTTGCCGCCAGTCTCGACGAGTTCGAGAAGAAGCACCAGGGGACAGGGGCATACCAGGCGGCTCAGGGCCAGATTCCAGCGCTGCGGGAGCGCGTACGGATCGAGCTGATGCCGCCAGCGTGGGTCACCCTCTTTGACGGCAAGTCGCTGAAGGGGTGGAAGGTCGTGGGCCCCGCCTTGGAGCCTGCTGCGGTGAAGGAGGGCCAGCTAGTTCTGGGGCAAGAGGGAACCAGCGGGGGAGTCGTGCGGCAGGGAGAGTTCCCGCGGCTGAACTATGAGGTCTCACTGGAAGCAATGAAGATCGCAGGGAATGTCGACTTCTGCATGATCGTGTTCCCCATCGGCGATCAGGAGGCGGTCTGGAAGTTCGGCGGAGGCGCAACGGGCAACCACGTCGCGCTTCACTGGGTCAACGGGGGTGTCATTCCCGGCGACGAAGCCGCCAGGGTGACCGACATCACTGCCGGACGGTGGTACAAGCTCCGGATCAGAGTCACGGACGAGCGGGTGGAAGGTTGGATGGACGAAGAGAAGAAGTTTGACTTGGCACGCGGCGCGACCAAGTTCACCCTGGAAGACATGTATGCTGGAATGAGGCCATTTGGGATCGGCACGTGGTACACACAGGGCGCCGTGCGGAACCTGCGGCTGCGCCGCCTTGCGGGTGGGGCCGCCGAATGGCAGGCCCTCTTCGACGGCAAGACACTCACCGGGTGGCGTGTGCTGAAGGAGTTCGCAGGGGCCGGCCCGCGCGGCGGGGCGCGGGTGGAGGAGGGTCGGGTCGTACTGCCCCCAGGGAAACCGTTCACTGCAATCGCCTGGGCGGGCGAGTTTCCTGTCAATGACTACGAGGTGCGCTTCCAGGCGATGCGGGCCGCGGGCGAGAGCGAGTTCGGCAGCGTGGTCTTCCCCATCGGGTGGGCCTCGTGTCAGCTCGTCCTCGGCGGGTGGGGTGGCACGGTCGTGGGCGTGAACATTGTTGACGGCCGACGCCCTCACGAGGACGCGACTGCCAAGAGGTTCGTCTTCACGCCGGGTCGCTGGTACAGCTTCCGCCTTCGGGTCACCACCGTCAAGGTCGAGGCCTGGATCGGTGAGGAGAAGGTTGTGGACCTCACCCGGGCTGGGCGCAAGCTCCTCTGCGAGAATGAGGCAGTTCCCATGAGGCCATTGGCCTTCTACTCGCAGGAGACCACCGGCGCAGTGCGGGAAATCCAGGTCCGGGAGCTTACTCCCGGTGTCCTCAAGGGGCTCACCGTGGAAGACGAGCCGAAGGCTCTCACGACCGTGTCCTTCACCGCCCCCTTCGACGTCCAGGGGCTGCGGCCCATCTGCGAAGGCGATGGCCTGTTCGTCGAAGGGGACCGGGACGGGAAGGCCGTCCTGCACCAGCAGAGCGGGAGACCGGGGCACGACTACCTCTACTTCTGGGCCGCCGAGCCATTCGCCGAGCAGTTCCGCACGGAGACGAACAAGACGGCTTTTCTGACCATCACCTTGTTGGACACGGCGCCAGGGCTGGTCGGCGTGGACTATGATTCCCACGCGCAGCTCCCGAACACAGACGGGGGACGCTGGACGCGCACCGGGCGCCAGAGGCTCGGGGGGACGGGCCAGTGGGTCGAGCTCAGGTTCCCACTTCCGCGTGCGCGGTTCGGCCATCGGCAGAACTACGGTGCCGACTTCCGCATCTCCCACGACGCCGATCTCCTCATCCATCGCGTCACCGTGACGTCCAAGGAGGAGCACGCTGAGGAGGAACGAGCAAAGGGGGTCAAGTAGCCGGGCCGGGATTCATGGTGGGGAGGATCGAGGAGGACACGGGCATGGCGACGAGTCCAGCGAATGGAGCCGACCCGCTGGTCGGGCAATCGCTTGGCCAGTTCGAGATTGTCGAGCTCATCGGCCGCGGCGGGATGGGGGCCGTCTACAAGGCGCGGCAGCCCTCCCTCGACCGCTGGGTGGCCATCAAGATTCTCTCGCCCGCGCTCTCCGAGGACGCGGCGTTCGTCGCTCGGTTCGCCCGCGAGGCCCGCGCCGCGGCCGCCGTCAGCCACCGCAACATCATCGAGATCATTGACGTCGCCACGGCAGGAGGCTACCATTACATCGCCATGGGCTACGTGGACGGCGAGAGCCTGGCCGCGCTCATCCACCGTGAGGGTCGGCTCCCCCAGGACCGCGCCCTTGGGATCATGAAGCAGACCACCGCGGCCCTCGCTGCGGCTCACGAAGCCGGCATCATCCACAGGGACATCAAGCCGTCGAACATCCTCCTCGACCGCAGCGGCGAGGTGCGGGTGAGTGACTTCGGCCTCGCCAAGCGCCTCGCCGCCGACGCCTCGACCTCGACCGACGAGCAGCCCCTCGGCACCCCAGCCTACGTCTCCCCGGAAATGGCAACAGGGAAGGAGGTAGACGCCCGCACGGACCTCTACTCCCTTGGCGCCACCTTCTTCCACGCCCTCGCCGGCCACCCGCCCTTCGAGGGGGAGAGCTTTTCCGACCTCATCGTCAAGGTGGTGCGCGAGCCGGCCCCTCCCCTGGCCGAAGTGGTGTCCGACGTTGACCCCCGGCTGTGTGGCATCATTGACCGGCTGCTGCGCAAGGACCCGGCGGAGCGTCCAGCGTCGGCTCAGGCACTCGCAAACGAATTGGGGACCCTGGGCGAGTTGCACTCGCCGGCCCAGGCGGCGCAGGATGAGGCCCGCAGGCTACTCCGCGAAGCGCCCACGGTGCCCCTCACCCAGGGCCGGCGCCTCGCGCACAAAGCCGCCATCGAGCGGCTCCGGCGTGAGCGCGAGAAGTCAGGAAAGCGCCGGCTCCTCCTCGCCGCCACCGTAGTCGGCATCGGCCTCCTTGCTGCCCTGACGCTGCCCCGACTCCTCCGTCCCTCAGGGGCGCCGGATGCTGGCGTGCAACTGCGCGAACACAACGCGCAGAGCCTCTTCCAGAACGCCAAGGCCGCCGCTGCCATCGGCGACTGGGCCGCCGCCCAGAAGTGGCTCGACGAGCTGTCCCAAGACTACTCCGATACGAAGTTCGTCTCCGCAAGCCGTGCGGCCGTCGAGGAACTGCGGGGGCAGATCGCCAAGGGCAAGCAGGCCGCAGTCCCCCCACCCGTTCCCGAGGTGCAGGTTCGCGTGGATGAGGCCACCCGAACCATCACCACGGACAAGATCAAAGTGCGGTGGGACCCGAGCCACGCGAACCGCATCCTCGCTCTGGAACTGAACTCAGTCCCGGGCCTGAATCTCACCACCCCGGTGGTGCTGCGCCCCGAGGCCACCGGGGGCTGCGAGTTCACGGGCAACGCCGCGACTGCCGACGACCTCACTCTTGCGGGCCTCCTCATCGGGCTTCAGTGTGAAGCCCAGCAATGGACATCGCGCTATCTCGACTCTGCCCACAAGCGCGCCGAAGTCGCCACGAGGTGGCAGCGCGTCGGCCGTGCCCCTGTGGAGACGAGCTTCTGGCTCGCGGCTGACTCGGCGAGGATTGACTTCCAGCGCACCTTCCGCTTCTCCTCAACTCCGCACACGAACCGCCTGAAGGGGCTGATACCGTTCTACTGGTACACGAACGGCATCGGCCTGCCCTTCACGTACTCACGCGCGGGCAAGGAGCCTGGCCGCGCGACGGCCCAAGACTTTGGACTGGCGGTTGCCGACTGGGACGGACGCTGGGCCGACATGGGCCAGATCGCGTACTTCCACAAGCCGTGCGAACACGCCGTGACCCTGTTTGGCGATTGGGATGGCCAGGCGAAGGGCAGCCGCGCGGCCCCCGCGCTCTCCGAAATGAGGACCTTCACCTCGGACGTGACAATCTGCGGCGCCCTCTTCCTCCACGAGCAAGGGCTTGGGACGGAGGAGATCGAGAAGGAATACGAGAGGTTCCTCAAGCAACAGCGCGAGGTTCCAGGCGTCAAGCTCGCCACCGTATCCTTCACGGCGCCCGCCGAGAGCAAGGGGCTGGAGGCCATTTCGGAGGGCGAGGGCCAGTTCACCACCGCCGAGCGCGAAGGGAGGCCCGCGCTTTGCCAGGAGAGGGGCTATCTCTACTTCCGCGCGGCGGACGATTTCGCGAAGCTCTTCCAAGCCGACACGGGCAGGACAGCCCTCGTTACTACCTCCCTCCTGGACGCGACGCCGGGCACCGTGTGCATCGAGTATGATTCGCACATCGAGAACCCCGGCGAGCCAGTGGGGCTTACGGCCTGGAGGAGATCACAGCGGCGCAGCCTGCGGGGCACGGGCCGGTGGACCGAGGTCAAGTTCGAGTTGCCCGCCGCTCGGTTCGGACATCGGCAGAACTACGGGGCCGACTTCCGTCTGTGGCACGACGTTCCGCTCTCCGTGAATCAAGTAACTGTGACGGCGATTGAGGAGGAGCGGCCGCCAAACGTCCCTCCGCTGCTGGAGAAGGGCCTGGCGGCTGCCTTTTACGCGGGCCAGAACCACGAACGCTTCCTCGTCGCGCAGCGGGCCCCCTGGGTCAACTTCGACTGGCGCCTTGAAGCCCCGATGCCCAACGTGCCTAAGGACGCTTTCTCCACGCGGATCGTGGGTTGGCTCTACGTTCCCCAGGCCGGCGAGTACACCTTCTGGTTTTGGCGCGACGACGGGGTGCGATTCTACCTGGACGGGAAGAAGCTCATTGACGACTGGGCGCCACACATGGGCGCCTGCGAGCCCGCCGCCGTGCAACTCGGCGCCGGCTGGCACCGCCTGTGGGTCGAGCATATGGAGGTCTTGAATGAGGCCAACATCAGCCTCCATTGGCGCCGGGGCGACAGAGACGGCATCGTGCCGGCTACATTGTTCTACTGCGAGCGGGAGCTGCTCGAGCGCATCCGCCGCGACCCGACCCAGGACCCCTTCGCCGGCCTCAAGCCCGATACCCCCGTCAAGGGGATGGAGCAGCTCGCAGCGCCTCCCGCCGTTGAGCAGGCTGAATGGGTCTCGCTCTTCGACGGCAAGACGCTCGACGGCTGGGAGGTCAATAACCAAGGCGCGTTTGCCCATCACGGGCCGGTGCGCGTGGAGGACGGCCGGATTCTCATGTGCATGGGTGGCTACGGGACGGGCATTCGCTACAAAGGAGACGTTCCCAGCACAAACTACGAGATCGCTTGGGAAGGCATGCGGCTCCGTGGCCGCGACTGGTTCTCGATCCTCGTCTTCCCGGTCGGTTCCTCGTGGTGTAGGCTGGAAGCCGGAGGCAGGGGAGCGAACCGCGAGTCTGGGAATGCGTTCCACCTGGCAGAAGTGGACGGGCGAGTCTTTCCGGGGCCGATGACGTTCGAGAACGACACGTGGTACCGATTCAGGGTGCGGGTGACCGACGCCTATGTGGAAGCTTCAGTTGACGGTGGGCCGACCCTGAAAATCGCAAGAGCTGGCCGCCGGCTGTCCTCGATGGATCTCTACTCGACGTTTCAGCCGCTCGGCTTCTGCACATGGGGCTGTGATGCTGCACAGCGGAGCATACGGTTGCGCCGCTTGAAGCCGGAGGAGGGCGCACGCGCGCCCCTGCCCGAACGGCCGGGTGCCCGCTGGGCGCTCGAGTTCGACGGCCAGACCAGCTACGTCTCCATACCGTCCCTGCGCTATAGCGGCACGCACCCCATCACGGTGGAGGCGGTCGTCACGCTGCCGGCCGCGGGGTTCAGAGGCTGTGTGGTGGGCGACACCCAGTTTGGAGGCGTCTCCATTGACCTCAGCGGAGCCTACTGGGTCTTTCAGGTCCACGACGGACACCAGTATGTCAAGGCGAGGTCAGATGAGGCGGCGGTCGAGGGACGGGCCGTCAGTCTTGCGGGGGTGTTCGATGGCCAACGAGTCTCGCTCTACGTCAACGGCAGAAGGCAAAGCTCTGCGCTGGTGCTGAACGGCCCATTCACCGCCTCTGCGCTGCCTGTCACCGTTGGTGCAAGCCCGGCCCCCCCAGGGCCGGAGGCCCCTGGCTTTGACTGGCCCTTCAGAGGCATCATCCATTCGGTACGCGTCTCGAAGACAGCCCGGTACACGGCGGACTTCACGCCGCTACGCCGGTTCGCTGCCGATCCGGACACGTTGCTTCTTCTCCACCTGGACGAGGGCCAGGGCGACATTGCTCGGGACTCGTCGGGAAAGGGCCACCACGGCACCATCAAAGGGGCCAAATGGGTGAAAGTGGACGAATACGCCGCAGAGAAGGCAGCCCCGCCCCGCCTGGCGTGCCGCCTCCTCGCCACCCTCACGGGCCACGCCGGTTGGGTGACCTCTGTGGCCTTCTCCCCCGATGGCACCCTCGTGGCCACGGCCAGCCGCGACAGGACGTTGAAGCTGTGGGAGCCGGCCACGGGCAAGTGCCTCAGGACCTTCCAGGGGCACCTCGGCTGGGCGGAGTGCGTGGCCTTCTCCCCGGATGGCAAGCGACTCGCCTCCGCCAGCATGGACGGCACGGTCCGTGTCTGGGACATTGAGACCACCCGCTGCCTCGTGACGCTCGACCTTCAGCGGGTCCCCACGCGTGCCCTGGCCTTCCCCTCCGATGGCAAGTGCCTCGCCTCGGGCTCGGACGACGGCGTGATCAGGCTGTGGGACGTCGCTGCGGAGAAGTGCGTCAAGACGATGACGGACCCGGACGACCGCATGCAGGTGCAGTTCCTCACGTTCTCCGCGGACGGCAAGCGGATCCTCACCTGCGGCACGGACGGCAAGGCCAGGCTCTGGGACGCCGCGACCGGGGCATGCCTGCGCAAGCAGCTCGGGCCGACCCATGAAATCTGGTGTGTGGGCTTCTCCCCGGACGGCCAGCGGACGCTCTCGGTGGGCACTGACCCCGCCGTGCGGGTGTGGAGCGCCGACACGGGCGCGGCCCTGAAGGTCCTGCCGACGCCAACAGTCAACCGCGGCGTCTCGTTCTCCCCCGACGGCCGGTGGATCGCGGCAAGCGGCTGGCAAGGATGGCTCCACTTCTGGGATGCGGCCACATACGAGCGGCTTGAGAGCTTGAGAGGAACCCAGGCCGACCT
>VGYV01000222.1 GCA_016872855.1 Planctomycetota bacterium | reverse complement strand
CCTGGGCGGTCACGGCCACCCGGAGGGTGCACTTGAGGGTCTCGGAGCGGTATTCGTCGGGCATGGTTCCCTTCTCCTTGAGGTCCGTCTGGCCGCCAGCCGCGGGGGCCGCGAGCGCCACGAGGAGGGCAGCGGCCGCCAGGCGGGCGGGCCTGTCCCCAAGTCTAGTACCACTTGCGTTCAGGCTGCTTCGGGTCCCATTCACTGCGTATCTTGTTCTCCGTGAATTTCCCCTTGTCGTGCGGCGGGATGCCCGCCGTCTCGGCCTCGTACGTGGGGGTCTGCTGGATCTTCGTGGGGTCCGAGGGATCCTTCACCTTGTCGTTGTCGGTCTTCCCTCGCTTGGTCGTGCCGTTCGCATCCTGTTCCGCGTGGATGAGCTCGTGGGCCAGCCCGATCGCCGGCGGGCGGGTCTCCCACGGCTCCGTGCCGATCTTCTGGTTGTCGGGGTTGAAGAGCACGGTGGAGTTCGTGCCCTTGCCCGGCTTGCCGTCGGGGCCGACGAATCCGTCGCCGGTCTCTGCGCTCTCCGAGTTGCCGCCCGTCGTGGGCTTGATGGTGACCGTCTTGCCGCTCTTCTCGATCGACTCGAGCATGGCCTTGCCCGTCGGGGTCTTCTTCAGGTCGTCGAGGGCCTTGATGGTCTTCTTGCGGAACTCCTCGTCGCCCTCGATCTTGATCGCCTTGCCATAGGTCTTGGGCGTCAACGGGCAGGGCGCCGTGGTGGTCTTCACGGGGGTCTTGGGCTTGGCCTTGGCGTCCTTGCCCGCGCCTTTCCTGTCGCACCATCCCATGGCAGCAACCCCCAGTATGGGCCATTCAGGCCAGCCACGCCTCCAGCATGGCCGCAGCCGCCTCATAGAGCCGGTCGGCCTTCCCCGCGCCCGCGCCCTCGCGGAGCACGCCCTGCGCCCAGGCGTGCAACGGGTCGGCGTCGAAGCCACTCCCGAGGAGGAACATGAGCACGACGTAGACGAGAGCGCCGAACTCGCCCGCCAGGCGGCGCTTCTCCGCGGCCTGGATGCCGCGGTGGGTCATCAGCCCCAGCGGCCCCGCCCCCACCCGCTCGCACTTCTGGGGCCACAGGGCGCGGAGGTGGGCCAGGAGCCTGTCCTCGAGCGTCCCCGGCCCCGGCTGCCAGGCATCCTTGAGGGGCGTCTTGCGCAGGGTGACGAGCGCATGCGTGAGGTACTCGCCCTCCTGGCCGGCCGCATCGTCGAGGAACGCCATGGCCTCGTCGTACAGCCGTTCGGCACGCGTGGCATTGTCCGTAATCCCCTTGTCGTTGAGGATCGCCTCGGCCCAGGGATACTGCGGGTCCTCGTCGAACAGGCTGCCCAGGAGCAGCATCAGGTCAATGTAGAGGCACAGGTCGTGCTCGGTGGCGAAGCCGTAGACGCTTCCCCGGTCAATGCCGAGGCTGACGGCCTGGCGGATGGCCGGCTCGCCAAAGACGGCCAGGTGCTTGGGGAAGAACTGCCCGATGTGCTCGACCATGCGGTCCTGGAAGCCCTTGGCCGCGGCCTCCTCGAACGCCTTCATCTGCTTCGGTCGGATGCGAAGCATCAGGTCCACCCCGGGCCAGGATACCCCTCAGTTCCCCTGGAGGCCGAGTTCCTCCCTGCGCAAGGCGCCGCGCCCGAATGTGAACCGCAGCATCCGGCCGGGGTCATCATCCTCCAGCGCGTAGGCCACCACCGGGCCGAAGAAGTCCCGCAGCTCCCGCTGCGTGCACGAGGGGAGAAAAGTCCGCAGCACGCGCGGGTCGTAGAAGCGGAAGAGGAGGTTCTTCCCTTCGGGGCTGCGTACCATGGTGAAGCGGCGGAAGTGCGCCCGGAGCATCGCCAGGCGGTGCTCCCGCGTGATAATAAAGACGCCCCAGTGCTTCCCCCAGCCCTCCCCAAGGACCCACTGGGTGAATGCGGCACCGCGCTCGAGCAGCACCAGGTAGGGAGCCACCTCGGCCATGTCGGGCTCCAGTTGCCCACGATACAGGCAGTCGGAGTCGGGCCGGCACTGGGCCAGCTTGCCGAGCATGCCCTTCACCGACGCGCCGTCGAGGAGGGCGTAGACCTTCCTCTCGGGCACCGAGAACAGGTGCTGGCTCAGCTTCTGCACCACCGCCTCATCCGCCATCGGGCCGGCTCCTCGCACTCCCCCCGCAACTCAGCCTCCAATGATAACGGTCGGGCAGCAGGGCGCCACGATCACGCCCCCGTGCATGGTCGGGTCGCCCAGCCGCGCGGCCATCTTACCGCCGATGAACACCGACGTCGAGCCCATGGCAATCGTGTCGGGCGGCCCGACACAGGTGCACAAGTCGCCCACCCGCGCGGCGGGTAGGAAACCGATGAGAACGGTAGGCTCGCAAGGGGGGAGGATCGGCCCGCCAACGTGGGGCTTGGGGCCGTCGGACAGAGGGCAGGTATGATTGTCACTAAGCCTGGCTGCCGGAGGCATTCGCGTTCCTCCTGTCCCCCCTCCCGCTCCTTCCCGGTCATTATGCCCCTTGTGGGCCGCGGCGTCAAGCGCCGCTCGGCCCGGCTGGCCCCGGCTCGGTCCAGAGCCAGCTCTTGCCCGAGCGATTGGCCACGCAGCGCTCCTCCTGCTCGTGGCAGCGCGTGAGGGAGGCCAGGATGCGCTGCTGCTGCTGGAGGAGCGAGTCGCGCAGCTTCCCCGCCCTGTCACACCGCAGGCCCTCTGCCACCATGCGGAGGGCCGCCGCGGGGTCGCGCCGCGCCATGTGCGTGTAGGCCAGGTTCAGGTACGCCCGCGCGTCGTCGGGGTCGAACTCCAGGGCGCGCAGGAAGGCGTCGCGCGCCTCGTCCTTGCGGTCCAGGTAGTACAGGGCATCGCCGAGGGTGTTCCACAGCGCCGGGCTGATCGGGTGCTGCGCGAGGGCGAGACGGGCCATCTCAAGCCCTCGGGCATAGTCCTCGACGGTGTAGATGAGGTAGCGGGCGGCCTCGTGGAAGACGGCCCAGTTTGGGCCGAGGCGCTCGATGGCCACCGCAAAGGCATCGAGGGCCGCCTCCGTGTGCTTCTTCTCGACGAAGGAGCGCGCCTTCTCCAGCGGGCGGTAAGCCCACTCCCATGCCGCGTTGTCGAAGAGGCGCTGGAATGTCTGCACCACGCCGGGGTCCAGGCCCCAGCCCAGCAGGCAGCAGATGAGGGACTTCGGGTCGGCCGCCGGGGCCACCCAGTCGCACCCGCCCGCGGCCTGGAAGAAGGCGCGAAGCAGGGGGAAGTTCAGGCCGATGGCGGCCGTGGGGCCGAACCGCTGGTGTTCCCAGGGCTCCTTCGAGGCGGCGGAGCGTGTCTCCCCGTAGTCGCTCAGGAGGACGAAGCCACCGCGCCGCAGGCGCGTGCGGAGCGCCCGGAGGCACTCGATGGCGCAGTAGCTGTGGAGCACGTATTGCCCCGGCGCCCCCTGGCGCACGGCAAAGGGCGCATGGGGCAGGGCGTCCAGTGCCAACGGCTGAAATTCATAGGAGAGCGCCAACACGCGGTGGAGGCCGACCAGCTCGGCCCGCTGCGCCGGATTATCCGACCGAGCACGTTCCTGAACCTGCTCAGCCGTCAGGGGCGTGAAGTCTGCGAGCCTAATGCCGCGCGCAAGGCTGGTCCGCACGCAGAGCTGGCTGGCCCCCTGGCCGTCGAGCCGCAGGACGGCGGCCGGCAGGCCGTCGAGCACGTAGTTGAGGAACACAGCGCAGAAGCCGCCATCCGCCGGCCCTCCCTGCCCCACGAGGGGCGCAAGGTCGAGTCCGATGCGCTCGGCGTCCACGCGGCAGAGCTGGAAGCGCCCGGCGTGGGCGTCGAGCATGCCGTGGCGAGCCAGGTCGTCGAGCATGGGCTGGGACTTGTCGGCGGCGACGTAGTGGAGCCGCTCGTAGTAGGGCTTGCCGCGGGCCTGGCAGAGCTCCTGGAAGGCGCCGAGGAACGCCCGGGCGAAGAGCCCGTGGCCGACGCCGACCTCGAGGACGGGGAGCACGGGGGGCAGGGTCCGTGCCGCGTCGAGCGCCGCGCAGAGAAGCTCTGCCGCGTTCCGGGCGAGCCAGCCGTCGCTCGTGGCCTTCAGGGGCACCTTGTCGGCCAGGAACGCGCGGCTGCCGCGGCTGGCCCAGGCGTGCTGCCCAAGCTCCCAGTCCAGGCTCTCGGCCAGGGGCCGGAAGTCCTGGAGCACCACGGCCCCCTCCCGCGCCCGCGAGAGGACCTCCGCAGCCGCCGCGGCATCCCCCGCCACCGCACACATCACCACTTCCCCTCCGCCCCCTTCCCCTTGGGCCCCTCCTGAGTAACGTCCCCAGAACCACCCACCTTTCCTTCCTTGTAGCCGCCCTGGGTGACGCCCTCGGCGCCTTTACCCTTCTTCTCCCAGTCGTCGTCATAGGCGGGGGCCTTGTCCTTCTTCTCCCAGTCCTCGGCCTGGGTGCCCTCGGCGCCCTTGCCCTTCTTCTCATCGTCGCCGCCCTCTTCCTCCTCCCGGCGGCGCTTCTCTTCCTCCTCGGCCTCGCGGCGGGCGCGCTCGCACTCTTCGCAGAAGGGCGTGCCATCCTCGGCGGCCTGCTTCATCACCTTAGCAGCGTCGCTGTAGGTGGCCGGGGTGACTGAGGCTGCGGCGACCCCC
Organism: Planctomycetota bacterium; assembly: GCA_016872855.1. Classification (GTDB taxonomy): domain Bacteria; phylum Planctomycetota; class PUPC01; order DSUN01; family DSUN01; genus DSUN01. Next base: position 7,482 of record VGYV01000222.1, on the reverse strand, counting down.
TGGTCCACTTCGCCCGCCGTGGCGGTGTCGGCCACGGCGGGCTCCACGGGCGAGGCCTCGCTGGCGTCGGCGGGCGCGCTCGGGCTGGAGCCGCCACCGGTTCCCGCGGCGCCGCCGCTGTTGATTTTCACCAGCGTGCCCTGGATCGTCACGCCCGAAGGCCCGATGTCCACGAATCCCCCCGGGCCTTTGATGGTCAACTGCATCCCCGCCTCGATGACGACCGTCATGCCGCCTTTGAGGTGGATGCTCTGACCCGCATCGAGGGCATGGTTCATCCCCACCTTCTCTTGCTGGTTGTTGCCCACGGTGAGCGATTGGTCCACGTCAACCTTCTCCTTGCGGTTGCCCTTGACGTGGACGTGACAGTCTTTCTCGATCAGCTCGGCGCTTTCTCCCTTTATGACGATGTCCACGTCGCCCGGCCCGTCAATGCCGCCGACGAGGAGCTGCATGTCGCCGCCGATGTGCTCGGTGTGATTGCGGTGGACCTTGATGTGCTTGTCCACGTAGACCATCTCGTGCTGGGAGCCCTGCTTGGCGCCGTCCTTCTCGCAGCCGACGATGAGGTGGCGGTCGTTGAGGATGAGCTCGCGGCACTTGTTCTCGACGCGGATGTCCTCGTCCTTCTCGGCGTGGATGTAGATCTGCTCCTCGCCCTTCTTGTCCTCGTAGCGGATTTCGTTGTAGCCCTGGCCGCCCTTGGAGGAGTTGGACTTGACGGTGCTCCTGGTCTTGTGGGTGGGGAGGTCGTAGGGTGGCGGGGCCTCGCCGTTGTAGACGCGGCCCGTGATGATGGGTTTGTCGGGGTCGGCCTCGAGGCACTCGACGATGACCTCCTGGCCGATGCGGGGGATGAACATGGCGCCCCACTTCTTCCCCGCCCAGGCCTGGGCGACGCGAATCCAGCACGAGCTGGTCTCGTCGCCCGCCGAGCGGCGGTCCCAGTGGAACTGCACCTTCACCCGCCCGTGCTCGTCGGTGTAGATTTCCTCGCCGGCCGGCCCCACGACGATAGCGGTCTGCGGCCCATGGATGAGCGGCTTGGGGGTGATGCGCGCCGGGCGGAACTGCACGTCGGCCGGGATGACGGTGAACGTGCAGCCGAGGAAGGTGCCCCCGCCGCGGCCGCCCCCGCCGGAGACGAACTCGTCGGACTGGGCGTTCAGGCTAGTGGACGTGACGAGGTACTCGCCGCACTGGTCCTCGCGGGGGTAGTCTTCGAGGGTGAACTTGTAGCCGACGCAGATGCCGCGCGAGTCGCCGCTGCCGCCGGCGACGTGGTGCTGCGCGCCGAACTCCTCCATGCGGACGCGCGCGTAGCGCTCGCCGTCGCTGAACTCGGTGTACTCGCCGGGGTAGTCGTAGATTTCGAACTCGGAGGCGACGTGGGCGCGGGAGATTCTCGACTGAGCCTCCAGCGCCTTGCGGGGGTTCTTGAAGTCGAAGTCGTCGTGCACGTAAACACCCGGCTCGACCTGTTTCTCGACGCGCCAGTCGCGGATGTGCTCGATGTCAGTCGTCGTCTGCTCGGGCGGCCGGTAGCTGATCGTCTCGTAGCCCCCGAACGGCTGGTGGGTCGTCGGCGCGTCGCAGAAGACGAGCGTGTGCTTGCCGTTCTCGTGCTCGAAGTAGTAGCAGATGCCCTCCTGCTCCATCAGGCGGCTCACGAAGTTGAAGTCCGTCTCGCGGTATTGCACGCAGTACTCCCACGGCTGATAGGTGCCGGTCAGGCGGTCATCGAAATCCGTCAGCCCGTGGTCGCGCATGATCTGCTTGATGATGTCCGGGACGTTCATGTCCTGGAAGATGCGGCAGTCGCTCGTGCGGGTGAGCAGCCACAGCCAGGGCACGATGGTCGCGCGGTACGAGGCCAGCCGCCCCGTCCGCCGACTCTGCGAGAAGCGGCTCACCAGCCCGTTGATGTACCGCGTCACACCCTCCTTCGTCGTCTCGATGCGCACGGTCACGTTGTGCCCGACGATCTGGTCGAAGTCAATCTCCTCGTCCGTGCTGAGGAGGTCCAGCTCGTAGTGGAACAGTCGGCCCAGCTCCTCGGTGCCGCTGACACCGCGGAGGAGGAGCGCATCCGGCCCCAGCGGCGTGCCGACCGCGATGAGGCGGTGCTCCTGGGTGAACTCATGCGGCTCGGACGAGCTGGCCGCGCTGGCCTGCTCCGGCTCGCCGCCCCCGCTGCCGCGGCCCCCCCGCCCCTCCCCCGCTGCCTCGGCCTGGGACGCTTCGGAGGACGAGGCGCCGCCCGTGCCCTGGCTGCCCTGGCGCTCACCCTCGGCCTCTCTGCCCTCTCCGGCCGCGCCTCCCTCCTGCGTGGAGCCGTGGCCCTTGCGGTCGTCCGCGGAATCGCCGGAGCCTCCATCGGAACCAGGCCGGTGATGGGGAGCCATTGGCATCGTAGGCACCTCCTATTGATCGGCGACCCAGGGACAGAAAAGCCCCCCACGCGCGCGCACTGCGCGCCCCAACACGGATGCTGCTCCCTGGGCGCGGCGAGCGCCTAGGCGAACTCGAACTTGAAGTCGCTGTCGGCGACGCCGACGTGGACCTTCTTGATCTCTCGGCCTTCGATGACCTCGGTGAGGTATTTCTCGCTGATGGCGGGCAGGAGGGTGTGGGTGAGAATGGCGTCCACGGCGCGGGCGCCGCTCTCCACCTCCGTGCACCGGCTCTTGACGAGGTCCACCACCGACTCGTCGTAGCCGAACGGGATTCTGCGGTTTTCGGCGAGACGCTTGCGGATGCGGCCGAGCTGGAGCTTGATGATGAGGCGCAGCACCTCGTCGCTGATCGGGTAGTAGGGGACGACCACCAGGCGGCCCAGGAGCGCGGGGGGGAACTTCTTGAGCATCGGCTCCCGCAGGGCCTTCGTCAGCGCGTCGGGGTCCGGCATCAGGCTCGGGTCCTTGCACATGTTCATGATCAGCTCGGTCCCCACGTTGGTTGTCAACAGGATGATGGTGTTCTTGAAGTCAATGTAGCGCCCCTCGCCGTCCTCCATCCAGCCCTTGTCGAAGACCTGGAAGAAGATCTCGTGGACGTCGGGGTGGGCTTTTTCAACCTCGTCGAGGAGGACGATGCTGTAGGGGCGTCGGCGGACGGCCTCGGTGAGGACGCCGCCCTCGCCGTAGCCGACGTAGCCAGGGGGCGCGCCTTTGAGGGTGGAGACGGTGTGGGCTTCCTGGAACTCAGACATGTTGATGGTGATGACGTTGTCCTCGCCGCCATAGAGGGCTTCGGCGAGGGCGAGAGCGGTCTCGGTCTTGCCCACGCCGCTGGGGCCGGCGAGCATGAAGACGCCGATGGGGCGGTTCGGGTTGTCGAAGCCTGCCCTTGAGGTCTTCATCCGCTTGGCGATGGTTTCGAGGGCGTGCTTCTGGCCGATGACGCGCTCGCCCATCGTGTCGGCCAGGCGGAGCACGGCGGCCATCTCGTCCTTGACCATGCGGCCGAGGGGGATGCCCGTCCAGTCGGAGACGACGGCGGCCACGGCGCTGGCCTCCACGCTGGGCAGGATGAGGGGCGTCTCGCCTTGGAGTTCGATGAGTTGCTTCTGGATGGCCTGAAGCTCGTCGAAGAGCTTCTTGCGCTCTTCCTCCGAGAGGGGCTTTGGCTGGGTGGCGGGGGTGGCCTGGATGTCCACCTTCTTGGCCAACTCGTCCGCCTTCTTGCCCAGTTCGGTCTTCGAGCCCTCGATGGTGCCGGTGGGGTGCTCGCGGAGCTTGCCGCGGAGGTCGAGGATCTTGTTGACGAGGTCCTTCTCCTTGTTCCACCGCTCCATCAGCACGTCGAGGCGCTTCTTGTCGGCCTCCATGCTGGCGATGACCTCGGGGCGGCGCTCCTTGTGCATGACGCCCACGGCCTCCTCGCGGTCAATGATGCCGAGTTCGGTCTCGAGGGCTGCGAGGTGGTGCTGGAGGTCTTCGATCTCGGGCGGGGTGGCGTGCTGGCTCACGGCCACGCGGGCGCACGCGGTGTCGAGCAGGCTCACCGCCTTGTCGGGGAGCTGGCGGCCGGGGATGTAGCGGTGGGAGAGCTTGACGACCGCTTCGAGGGCCTCGTCGAGGACGAGGACCTTGTGGTGCTTCTCGACCATTGAGGCGATGGCGCGCATCATGAGGACGCACTTCTCCTCGGTCGGCTCGTCCACCTTGACCACCTGGAAGCGGCGGGTGAGGGCGGGGTCCTTCTCGATGTATTTCTTGTATTCGGCCCAGGTGGTGGCGGCGATGGTGCGGAGGGTGCCGCGTGCGAGGGCGGGCTTGAGGAGGTTGGCCGCGTCGCCCGAGCCGGCGGCGCCGCCGGCGCCGATGAGGTTGTGCGCCTCGTCCACGAACAGGATGATGGGCTTGGGGGAGGCCTGGACCTCCTCGATGAGCTGTCGGAGGCGGTTCTCGAACTCGCCTTTCATCGAGGCGCCGGCCTGGAGGAGGCCGAGGTCGAGGTTGAGGACAGAGACGTCCTTGAGGCTGGGCGGGATGTCGCCGGCGACGATGCGCTGGGCGAAGCCTTCGACCACGGCGGTCTTGCCCACGCCGGCCTCGCCGGTGAGGATGGGGTTGTTCTGGCGGCGGCGCATCAGGATGTCCACGATCTGGCGGATCTCGGGGTCGCGCCCGATGATCGGGTCCATCTTCCCGCTGCGCGCGTCAGCCGTGAGGTCCTTGCAGAAGCGCTTGAGGGCCTCCTGCTTGCCCATCTGGGCGGGGGCCATGGCGCCGCTGGCCTCGCCTGGGGCGCCGGCAGCGCCCACGGCGAGGGCGTCCTGCGCGCCGAGCACGTCCTCGGGCGAGCCGGCCACGATCTTGGCGAAGCTGTCGCTGAGTTCCTCCGGCTTGATCTTCTCGAACTCGCGGGAGATGCCGAGGAGGATGTTGCGGAGGGTCTTCTCCTTGGCGAGTGCGACGACGAGGTGCCCCGTGCGAATCTGCCCCTCGCCGTAGAGGAGCGTGGCGTAGACCCAGGCCCGCTCGGTCATGCTCTCGATGTGGGACGAGATGTCGGAGATCGAGGTCGCGCCCTTGGGCATGCGGTCGAGCGACGCCGTCAGATCGGCTACGAGTTTCGACGGGTTGATCATGAAGTGGCGGCAAATCTTGTGGAGGTCGGAGTCCTGGAGTTGGAAGACCTGCTGGAGGAAGTGGGCGAGTTCCACGTAGGGGTTGCCGCGCAACTTGCAGAAGACGGTGGCCCCCTCGAGGCTCTTGAAGCCGATGCTGTTGAGTTTGCCGAAGAGCTTGGCGCGACTGATCTCAGCCATGTCGTGGTCCCCTCAAAAAGTGGCCTGCGGGTCATGCGCCGCCGGGGCGCAGCACCAGGTCGTCCGCATCGCGGTCCAACGGCTTGCTCTGGAGCCAGGTGGTCCAGCCGAGGCGGCCATACTGGCCCATGCGGGTGGTCGGGACCTCTTCTCTCTTGAGGATGAGTTGGAGGTCCCAGGACAGTTCGTCGCCGATGTAGTTACGGACCCAGGCGGCGAGCCGGACGAGGGAGCCGCCGCCTGGGAGCATGCGCTCGTAGTCGGCGAGGCGCATCGGCCCGAAGCGCAGGCGGAACTTCTGCTGGCAGTCCCACATGCGCGAGCCTACGATGGCGGTGCGCCCGACGAGGCCGGTGCGCGGGGTCTCTCCGACGCGGCAGCGGCAGTCGGGCGGGATGTCAATCCACTGGCCGACGAACTCCTCGATGTTCACGCGGATGCGGAAGTAGTCCTCGAGCAGGGCGCGGAGGCCCTCGGCGTGGCGGGTCTGGCAGGCGAGGCGGCCGGAGTAATGGAGCTTCGCCACGTCGGGCGCGGCGTCCCGGTGGCGCAGGCTGGGCATGCCAATGCCGAAGAGGGCGGCGACGTAGACGGCGAAGCGGTCGTCGCCGGCCCGGGCAGAAAAGGGGACATTCACCTTTTCGCCCCCTTGGGGCGCCGAAGGCTGCTGCGCAGAAAAGGAGAATGTCCCCTTTTCTGCCCTGTCACCGAGGCCGCGCTCGTACTGCACGGCCTGCTGGGCCGAGGCCCAGGCGCGGTAGAACAGCGAGACCATGCGGTGGTTGAAGACATCGAGGAAGCGCGCCAGCGTGTTGTCCCGTGCCAGTTGCCGCTCGCGGGCGTAGGCCGTGAGCTGGAGAGGGAGCGGGCCGTTGGGGCCGAGGAGGCCCATGAAGTGGACGAAGAGTCGCGGGGGCCGGCTGTCCCTGCCGAACTCGAGGCGTTCGAGGGTGGAGGGGGGGAAGGAGAGGGAGGGGTTCTGGCAGAAGCGGATCGGGTCGTCGGCCGGGGTGCGGGAGTGGCCGACGCGCGGGCGCGCGGGGAAGCAGTTCTCGAGGCGCCGCACGGCCGTGAAGAAGTCGAACCGGTGCGGGTGCTCGTAGAGCCGGTTGATTACAGGATATGCCGCTGTCCGATCCTGGGCATCCATCGCATCACCTGGCCCCGCTGGGGGGTGGCCACAGCGGTTTCGACAAAGGAGTTGACGGAGACGTACTTGGTGAAGAACTCGGCGAGGACGGCGCCGAGGAGGAAGACGCCCGTGCCGGCGAAGGCCGTCTCGTCGAGGGTGACTGTGACCTCGATGCCCCTGGCGAAGGCAATCGGCCCGGGGGTGGGCACTGGGCGGGTGACAGGGCGGCTGCGGAGGCTCTTCACCCCCTCGATCTGCTTGCGGACGTAGTCGTCGCCGTGGCCGGCGTAGAGCTTCAGGATGTCGCGGAGGGCGAGCGCGCCCTCCTTCTCGCTCTTGTCCACGAGCGACAGGTAGTTGAGGGCGAGGTGGCTGATGGCGCGCCAGGCGAAGTCGCCCTCGGCGTAGGAGGCCATGGGCGAGCGGGGGCGGCCGCTCACGCAACGGATGGCCTCGACCGGAGCCGCCGAGGTCGCGTCCATTGTGAAATCGGTCTCGCCCACAGCCACGGGCATGCTGATCGGCAGGTCGCGGTTCGTGCACAGCGTCTCCACCGAGAGCTGGCGCAAGTCGGAACTGTAGGGCGCCGCCTTGGCGTCCACCAGGGTCACGTAGACCTCGCTGCCTGCGTAGCTGGAGCGTCGTCCGCGAAGCTGCTCGCGGCTGGAGAGCATGCGGGGCACACGGTGGACGACGAAGTAGGCGCCGCCGCCACGGAGGTCGGCGTCGAAGTCAGTGGCGGAGTAGAAGGGGAGGAACTCCTGCTCGTCGCTGGCCTTGGCGCCGATGCCGACGCAGCGGCGGACCTGGTAGACCTCGAAGTGGTCGGGACGGGTGCGGTCGGGCACGACGTGGTGTTCGGGGCTGCGGTCGCCCAGGGGGATGGGGTCGGCGCGCTTGGGGAACAGGTTGATGGCAGGGGTGCAGAACGGGGCGAAGCTGGCCGCCTCCACGCGGTTCTCAAGCTCCAGGTCCTCGCGCGACAGGAGGATCAGGATGTCCGCCTGCTTCGCCTTGCACTTGCCGAGCGCCTCGCGGAGCCCGGAGAGACTGACAAACATGTAGCGCTGCGGCA
>VGYV01000221.1 GCA_016872855.1 Planctomycetota bacterium | reverse complement strand
GGGCCAGAAGAGCTGCGGCAGTGGCCCCGGCGAGGCCAAGCTTCGCGCGGGCGCTGAGGGCGGCGAACTGGTCCTTGCGGAGCTTGAGCCAGGGGGCATCGCCGTGGGCGGCCTCCAGGGCGTCGAGGGCAGCGGCGGCGGAGCGGAAGTCCTGCTTGCCCAGGAGCGCCTCGGCGTTTGCCAGAGCCGCTCTGACCAGCGGGACGACGTGGCGGGCGGTGTTGACGCCGAGCTCCTTGGCCTTGGCGAAGTCCTCCTCGGCGGCAGCGAGGTCGCGGACCACGATGTCGAGGAGGCCGAGGGCCAGAGCGTCGTCGGCTCGGTCCCTGTCCACGGCGGCGAGGGCGAGGGTGCGCGCGGTGCGGGCGCTGAGTTCGGCCCAGCGATGCGTCTCCCCTTGCGTCGGTCCGAGGTGGGCGTGGGTCACGGTGATGGCCTGCTCGTCGGCGCCCGTGAGCGGGCCGTTGAGGCCGCCGATCATGTGGATGGAGCTCTTCGTGAGCCTCGGAGTGCCGGTCGTGATGCGGACGATCATCTTGTTCTTGAGCTCCGCAAGGCGGTTGCACTCTTCGGCGCGGAGGGCAACCAGGGCCGCGGCCTCTGGATTGGCAGGCCGCAGCTTGAGGGCCTCGGCGGCGGCGCCCGCAAAGTCCCAGTTCTTGACGAGCCTCTCGGCCGGCCCGAGGAGGCGGGCGGCCATTTCCTCGGCCTCGCGCTGCCGCGCGAGTGCGACAGCGGGGTCCGCGGCTTCCTTGGCCTTTGCCGCCTTCTCCTGGCTCTCGATGCCGGCCAGGAGCTTCTGCGCCTCGCTCGCAATCGCTGGCACGCCGGCGCGGGCGATGAAGCCCTGGACCTCTCCCCGCGCCTTGTCGAACTGCTTCTCCGCGGCAAGGCGAGCCGCCCGGTCGGCGGCCTGGCGCCAGGCGGCTTCGGCGGCCTGAGTGGCGGCCGCCTGGGCCTGGGCGACGCGCAGGCGGAGGGCAGGGTCGTCGCGCTGCTCCAGCATGCCCTGGTAGCAGGCGATGGCCTCGCCAAAGCGCCCGACGTCGGCCAACGCCTTCGCCTTGGCCTCGGCCTCGAGCCATGCCTCCTGCCATGCAGGGGGCTTCGGCTCCACCTTTGGCTCGACCTTGGGCTCGACTTTGGGTTCAACCTTGGGCTCGATCTTTGGCTCGGCCTTCCGCTCCACCCGACTTGTCACCTTCGGGGGCGGCTCGACGGGAGGCGCGACGGGGGTGTCCGTCGCCACCTTCGCGCTCAGCGCCGGCTCACCGCCACGCCTGGACGCGAATACGAGGTAGACGACGAAGACCGCGGCGGCAATGCCCGCGACGGCGAGCACCCTGTCCACCCGCAGCTTCCGCCCGCGCGGCCGCTCTGGCGTCGGCTGGGCGGGCGCGGGGGCAGGCCGCGGGTGCCGCTCGGCCTCGATCTCCGCCTCCACCCGCTCGAGGGCGGCCAGCAACTCGTCGGCCCGCTGGAACCGCTCGGCCGGCTCGCGGCGGAGCAGGTGGTGAATGAGATGGCAGAGGGCGAGAGGCGCCTTCGGGGCAAGAGAGTTGAGCGCCTTCGGCTCCTCGCGCACGTGCTTGAGGGCGAGTTCCTCAACGCTGGCGGCCTCGAAGGGGGGGCGGCCAGCCAGGAGGTGGTAGAAGGTGGCACCGAGGAGGTAGAGGTCGGAGCGGGCGTCGAGGCGGCGGCCGCGCGCGGCTTCGGGCGGGAAGTAGAGCGGGTGGTCGGGCGGCGTCGAGGCGGCGGCCGGCCCCCCGTCGGATGCCGAGGTGCGCGCGAGGCTGAAGTCGGCGATCTTGAGCTGGCCGGCCGCCGTGACGAGGAGGTTGGACGGCTGGAGGTCGCCGTGGATGACGCCGGCGGCGTGGGCCGCCGCCAGGGCGCCCGCGGCCTGCTTCATGAGCGTCAGCGCACGCTCCGGCGGCAGCCGCCCCTCGCGTTGAAGCAGGGCCGCCAGGCTCTCGCCGTGAACAAGCTCCATCACCACGTAGTGATAGCCGCGGGCCTGCGCCGCGTGGAACACCTGGACGATGTTCGGGTGGTCCACCGCAGCGGCGGCCAGGGCGGCCTGGGTGAAGCGCTCGACGAGTGCCGCGTCGCGCCCCTCCTCGGGCGAGAGCACCTTCACAGCCACCTGGCGGTTCAGCGCGTGCTGGCGGGCGCGGTAGACCGCGGTCGTCTCGCTCTCCCCGAGCAGCTCGATGAACTCCAGGTCGCCGAGCGTCTGGCCCACAAGAGAGTTGAACGTCCTGGATGCGTCGGTGTTGCTAGCCATGTCCCGCAATTCCCCCGCTGTGGGACCGCGCCCCCAGGCATGCTATCCCGGCGGCGGGCGGCTGTCAAGGAGGAATGTTGGGAGGAGGGGATCGGACCGATCCGTCCGATCCGTCCGATCGGTCCTATTGCCCTGGCAGGCCGGCGCCTCCGGGCGGCGGGAAGAGCGCCAGCGTGGCGGCCCCCACGCCGCGGCACAGGAAGAAGAGGAACAGGGCCTGGCCGAAGAGGGGCACCAGCGCGGCCGCCGCGATGGCCACGGCCCCCGCGCCCACCGTGCGCCACGGGGCCTGCGTCCCCTCATCGTCCTTCAGCAGGCGCTGCCCCGCTATCTTCGCAGTTGCCGCAAGGCCCACGACAGCGAGCCAGACGAGGAAGCCGAGCAACGCGACGCCGACCAGGCCGAGCGCCGGCACCTGCTTCGCCCGGCCCAGCGCGACCGCCGCGGAGAGGAGAAGGACAACGCTCACGATGCCGATGAAGATGACCTTCCAGCGCCCCCGCCGCAGCGCCTGCTCGGCCCGAGCCACCGACGCCGGCACCAGACCCGCCGCGACAAGCACCAGGCCCACACACCCCGCCGCCGTGACCACGGCCCCCGCGATGGCCAGCCGCCAACCGAGGATGTGGCGGATCGAGTGCAGCGCGCCGCCGTGCCCCGGCTCCTTCGGCGTGCTCACCGCGGGAGCAGCCGTAGTCAGGCTCGACTCCCCGCGCAGCCCGGCCGGCCACGCCAGGGCCAGGAGCAAGCCACACACGAACGCGACACGGAACAGCTTCATTGCACCATCCTCGCTTGCTTGCCGTCAGTGGAACTGGCGAGGGTCCGCCAGCGGTATGCCAGGAAGAGCTGCGCGGCAACGCCCGCCGCGAGAAGCGCCAGCGCGCAGGCCCCGCCGGGAGCCACGCGGAGCCAGTCGCTCCCCGTCGCCGCTGCGCCCTCAATGAACTCGACGACCGAGGCCCATGCCGCCCGCCACCCATCGAGGGAGGGAGCGGTGTCGCCCACGTCGGCGACCTCGGCCGGCAGGCCCCCCCATCGCACGAGCACGCCCGCGCCCACGGCCACGAACAGTGCCGCGGCCAGAGCCAGGGCCTGCCACGCCCTGCGCCGCCGCTCGGCTGCCGCCGCGCGAGCAAGAACGCCCGCGGCGAAGCCGGCTCGCACCCCAGGGAGCGCTGGCTCGGCAAGCGCGGCGAACAGCGCCCGATAGCTGGCCACGACCTGCCGGCACGAGGGGCAGGCGTGGAGGTGACGCTCCAGCCGCTCGCGCTCCTGCGGCTCCAGCTCGCCCTCCAGATATGCCTGGGCGAGTTCGCGGACACCTTCGCAGGCGATCATCGGCCTTCTCCCAGAATGGGACTCAGCATGCGGCGCAGCCGCTCGCGCGCCCGGAAGAGCTGCACCTTCACGGTGCCCATCGGGCGGTTCAGCGCCGCCGCAATCTCGTCGTACGACATCTCCTCGACGTGCCGCAGGGTGACGAGGAGCCGGTAGTCGTCGGGCAACTGGGCGATCGCACGCTCCAGGTGCTCGGCGGCCTCCTGACGCGAGGCCACCTCGCCGGCGTCAGGCGTCGGTGCCACGGGCTCGCGGGCATCGCCCTCGCCGTCTCCAACCATCGGCACGGCCACAGGCCGCCGCTTCTTGAGCGCGTTGATGCACGCATTCGTCGCGAGCCGCAGGAGCCAGGGCCGCAACGGCTCGCCGGGGCGGAAGGTCTCGAGCTTCCGCCAGACCCGCAGGAACACCTCCTGGGCCAGGTCCTCAGCCGCGGCGGCGTCACAGGTCATCCGATAGGCGATGGCGAAGACGGCCCGCTGATAGTGCTCGACGATTCGCGCGAACGCCCGCTCGTCGCCCCACCGCGCCGCGGCCACCACCTCGGGCGCCACGTCGGGGACCCGCGCCTCGTTCCCCTTCTGCCTACTCATACACCGCCCCCTGGCTCGGGGTTTCGCGCCATTCTAGCCGAAAGCCATCGCCGCCGGAAGGCCCGCGCAACGGGTGCCACAGCAACCCGTGTGCCGAGACAAGTCGCTGCGGGCACGCGCGGCTGAGATGCCCCTCGAGGCGGCGCATTTCGCTATAACGTCCAGAGAGACCCGCGCGAGCGCGTCTCTGCGTGAAGGCGCTAGACCGCCTGCCTGTAGGGGAAGCAGCAGTTCCGGCAGGCGGTGTGTGGCGAAATCCAACACGCGGCGAACTCCCGAACTCGCAGTGGGCGGCCAATCGCCGCGCGGGGTAATGCCTCAGTTACGGGGGGACAGGGAGTGACAAGTGTTCGTAGTGCGGGCTTTAGCCCGTATCGGTACGGCCTGAAGGCCGCACTACGAACGCCGGGGCCGTCCTGTCGCTACCCGTAACTGAGGCATCACCGCGCGGGGCGACTGGCCCTTGACCCCGGCCGGCGTGGGCGCTAGCATCAGGCGAGTCGTGCAGAGCTACTCGGTCGCCACTTCCACGGGGATCGCCCGATGCAGGTCATCGCCGGCAGTGCGCGTGGTGTGCCCTTGCGGGTGCCGCCAGGGCTGCGGGTGCGGCCCACGAGCGGGCGGGTCCGCACCTCGCTCTTCAGCATTCTGGGCGATTCGGTGGTTGGCGCCCGTGTGGCCGACCTGTTTGCCGGCAGCGGGGCGCTGGGCATCGAGGCCCTCAGCCGCGGCGCCGCCTTCTGCTGCTTCGTGGAGAATGCCCGCCCTGCCCTCGCTGCGCTCAGGGAGAATCTGGCGAAGACCCGCCTGGCCGACAAGGCCGAGGTCCTGGCCTGTGACGCTTTCGCCGCCGCCTCCCAGCTCGCCGCCTGCGGCCCCTTCGGCCTCGTCCTCCTCGACCCACCTTACCGCCTCGTCCGCGGAGGGGGCGACCCATTCATCGCACTGCTCGACCGGCTTGCCGCGGGCACGGCCTTGGCGCCGGGGGCGCTCGTGATTGTCCAGCATGACACGGCCACCCCCCTCCCGCAGACCATCGGTCGCCTCGCCGTGAGCGACCAGCGCACCTATGGCGACACCACGCTCACCTTCCTCGAATAGCCGCTCCCAAGCAAGCGGGCGGCCCCTGCCTTGCAGAAGCCGCCCGCCAGCGATCCGACCGTTCCGACCGATCCGACGGATCCGACGGATCCGTCCGATCGGGAACCACCCGTGCCCCTCACGTGGTGGGCGGGTAGAAGCACATCACCTCGAGCGGCTTCGCGCCCTCGGAGACGAGGCTGTAGGGCTTCGAGAGGCACGCGGGCATGAAGTAGAACTTGCCCTTCGCCAGCGGTGCCTTGCCCCACGGGCCTTTCATCGCGCCCTTGCCGCTTATCCCAGCCACGCAGTAGAAGCCCTGGTCGCCAGGCATCGAGAGCTTGCCCCTGACGATGAAGCGCTTGACGTCGAAGTACTGCTTCGCCTCGTCGGGCACGAGCTTCTCCTCGACGCTCTTGCCCTCGCGGCGGACCACCTCGGGTGTGCGGCGGACATAGCCGTTCAGGTAGTCGAGCGGCATCTTCTCGAACTTCACGGCCTCCAGCGCCGTGTCCCAATCCAACCCGCAGGCCGCATCCTGCTTGCCGAACGGGAAGCCCTTCCACTCCGCCAGGATGTTCCAATCGGTCGGCTCCTGCGGCTCCATGATGCACACGCCGGAGCCCAGGCTGTGGGCATAGCTGTCGCGCAGGAAGATGATGTCGCGCGGGTGCGGCACGAACTCGTGCATGTGCCGCAGCATCTCGTCGCGGTCCTGGGCCTCGAGCCACTTGCGGAAGTCCTTCGCCTCAATGTCCTCCTTCCACCCGATCCAGGTCTTGGCCTGGGGACGGGTGTCGAGGACGACCCAGGCCTCGTTCTTCCCGTAGGGGTCGTTGAGGTGCTTCTGAGAGAAGGCGGGCGAGGGGTGCCAGTGGACTGGGATGTGCGCGTCGTCGCCCACGTCGAAGATCTTCACCAGGATGCCGAGCTTGGTGCCGAAGCGCTTGTGGTGCTTCTCGCCCATCGCCTCGATGGGCAGGGCCTTCAGCAGGTCATGAAGGAGGACGACCTCCTTGTTCGGCAGGTAGATGCGGCTGAAACCCTTGTCGGGCGGGTTCTCGCGGCCGGGCGTCACCGCGCGGTTGGTCGAGAAGAACCACTCCTCGGAGCGGAAATCGTCCTTCGGGTTCTTCTCCCCCATGAACTTCGCCCGCAGCTTGCCGCCGTTGTAGAAGTGCAGATACGTGTGCGGCGCGATCGGCACCGGCTTCTCAATCGCACGCTTCATCAGGTCCAAGTCCGCCATCGCTGCCTCTCCTTGTCCACAGGGGTTCGGGAACGCCGGCCCCCGGTGGCCGGCACTGCTAATCTAAGCACTTAGGGGGCGCGTGTCAAGCCCCGCTCGCTTTGAGCGTGGCCCCCAGTCCTGGCGCCCCTTCTCTGAGCCCCAACGGGGCGTACTATGACAGCCCAGGGCAACGCCTTCATCTTTGCCCACATCTCCCGCCGCCGTAGCCCGCGAATGCGGGCGAGCCAGCCGTAGCCCAGGGCGACCAACGGGAGCCCTGGGATCGGGCGCCCGCACGGCATAAGCCCCCGAAGGGGGCGTTTCAGGGCGACTGAATCGCCCCCGTTGGGGGCTCCATGCCAGGTTGGCCTTGTCCCAGGGCTCCCTTTGGTCGCCCTGGGCTACGGCTGGCTCGCCCCCTTCGGGGGCTGACCAGGGGCCACGAGAAGATGTGGGCAAAGATGAGGGCAACGCCCTGGGCTGTCATAGTACGCTCCTTCGGAGCTGAGAGGCGGCCAGCCGGGCGCCAGGATTTGGGGCCATACTCGCCCTTTGGGCGCGCGTGCTCACCCCCGGGTGACCTCCTTGGGGACCTCCTCAGGGGGGCGGCCGCTTCGTGAGCGGTCCGCGGGACCGGGCGGTCACCGGCGGCCGAGCGCTGCTGAGAACAACATTCCACACTTGTACAAGTGTGGAATGTTCTTTCAACGCCCCACCCGCACTCACGCGGCTGGTGGCCTCTCTGCGCGCGAACCACGGTGAGGGGCGTATCAGAGAAGAGCAACTGCCTCACTCGCCATCCTCCGCTTGCGACTGCGGGCATCCCGGCTTATACTCTCCCCCAGAGCCAGATGGCTTCCGGCGATTCGGCTCATTCGAGCCGAAGACTGCCTGAAGGCAGGACTCCAAACACGTGTCCCTCTGCGTTCGGAGTCCTGCCTTTAGGCAGTCTTGGTCGCGCCCAGAGCCATTTGTGCGTGCCAACGCTGCAAGGAGAGAGAGCGATGAGCGTGCTCGGCCTGGACATCGGGACCACTGGGACGAAGGCCGTGGTGTTCGCGGAGGACGGCAGGATTCTCGCGTCGGCCTATGAGGAGTACCCGCTGATCTTCCGCCGCCCGGGCTGGGCAGAGCTGGACAGCGCGGGCGTCTGGGCCGCCGTGCAGCGGGTGGTCGCCAAGGCGGCCAGCAGCAGCCCAGACAAGGTGAAGGCCCTCAGCGTCACCTGCTTCGGCGAGTCGTTCATGCCAGTGGCCAAGGACGGCCAGCCACTCTACAACACGATCCTCTCGTTCGACGCCCGCGCCGAGCCGCAGGCCCAACAGCTCACCGAGAGGCTGGGCCGCCGCGGAATCTTCCAGCTCACGGGCATGCCGCAGCACTCAAGCTACACGGTGAACAAGATCATGTGGCTGCGGGACAACGAGCCCGAGGTCTTCAAGAAGACCTGGAAGTTCCTGCTCTGGGAGGACTTCTTCTTCCTCAAGCTCGGCCTGGAGCCGAAGATTGACCACTCGCTGGTGGGCCGCACGCTGGCCCTCGACGTGCGGACGCGCACCTGGGCGCAGCCGGTGCTCGACGCCGCGGGCATTGACCCCTCGGCCCTCGCCACCCCTTGCCCGTCCGGCGAAATCGTGGGCGAGGTGAGCCGCAAGGCAGCCAAGGCCCTCGGCCTGCCCGTAGGGGCAAAGGTCGTCGCAGGCGCACACGACCAGCCCGCCTGCGCCCTGGGGGCCGGCGTGGTGGACCCAGGCGTGAGCACTGACACCACGGGCACGGTCGAGTGCATGACCATCTCGATGGCCGAGCCTGTCCTCACCGACGCGATGCTGGCGGCCAATCACGGCGTCTACCCGCACTGCGCGCCCGGCCGCTACGTATCGCTCGCCTTCCTCTACACGGCGGGCAGCATCCTGCGGTGGTTCCGGGACAAGTTCGGCGCCGAGGCCCTCCGCGAGGCCAAACGGCGGAAGCGCGACGTCTACGACCTCCTCATCTCCAAGGCGCCCGAGGGGCCGATTGACCTCTTCCTCCTCCCCCACTTCGCGGGCACGGGCACGCCCTACCTCGACTCCGATTCCCGCGGCATCCTGGCGGGCCTGACGCTCAACACGACGCCCGCCGACATCACCCGGGCGATCCTGGACGGCGTGGCCTACGAGATGCGGATCAACCTGGAGTCGGTGCGGAGCGGTGGCCTGAAGGTCGGGAAGTTCAACGCCATCGGCGGCGGCTCGCGCTCCGACCGCTGGTGCCAGGCCAAGGCCGACATCACCGGCCTGCCCGTGGACGCTCTCGATGTGTCCGAGGCGGGCTGCCTGGGCGTGGCCATGCTCGCGGGCGTGGCGGTGGGTGTCTGGCCCTCGCTCGACGCCGCCATCAAGCAACTCGTCCGCGTCCGCAAGTCCTTCGCCCCCAATCCCGCGAGCCAGAAGCTCTACGACCGTGCCTTCGGCGTTTACCGCCAGGTCTACAAGAGCTGCGCCGACCTCAACCACGCCATCGCCGCCTTCGCCTCGGAACTTCACGAGATTCGCAAGGCGTGAAACGGCGCAAGGAGCGCTTGACAGGCGCTCAGCCGGCCTATAGGATGGAGTTCGTGGCGGGAGGAGAGAGGACGGCCCGGGCATGATCACGAGGACCGTGAAATCAGAGCTGAGGGACATCGCCAAGCGCATGCCCACGTCAGCCACCTATAGCGATGCGATGTACGAACTCTACGTTCGCATGAAGATCGCGAAGGGGCGCCAGGCGGCGGACGAAGGGCATGTCGTCTCCCACGAGGAAGTGCGACGCAGGCTGAAGGTATGAGCCGCATCGTCTGGACCGGCCCCGCCCTGAAAGACATGGAGGGCATCCGCGCCTACATCGCGCGGGACTCTGAGTGCTACGCCGGCGCGCTGATGTTGGACATTATCGGGGCAGTCGAGCGGCTGGCCCAGTTCCCACGCATGGGCCGGTTCGTCCCCGAACTCCACGATGGCCACACACGCGAGATACTGGCGGGCAGCTACCGCGTGGCATACGATGTGGTGGGGGACGCTGTCCGGGTCCTCACTGTCCTCCACGGAGCGCGCCAGTTCCCTCTGCCGTGAGGAGAGCACTTCCCGCGTGGCCAGGCAACGCCCTAGAGTGAGGAAGCTCGACCCCACAGCGAACGAGGGAGTAGCACACATGGCAGATGATGCCGCCAGCAGCATCGGGAAGAAGCGTGGGAAGGGACTCGCGTGGCGCCTCGTCGCCATCGCCATTGTGCTGGCCGGCTATGCCGCGTTCAGGCTTCTGTGGCGGCCATCCCCAGAAGCCCCGCCCGAGTCGCCCTCCGAGGCGGAGATGGCAGCAGACAGGACGTTCGACGGCGATTCGTCGAAGCTCGAACGCACTGTCGTCGTGCCCACGCTCGACACCCCCATGCCCAAGGGGAAGAACGTCATCTGGTGCGCCTCGTTCCAGATGGCCTGGAACCATCTGCGGGACGACGCGATCAAGGAGCCGATTCGCCTCGCCAATGGGCAGGACGTCGCTGACCGCCTGAACAAGGCGCCGCAGGGCGAGGCCGACCTGCCGAAGGGCTCGTACTACGCCGCCGCGGGCTACGTCAGCGATGGCATAGTGCCGCGAATCCAGAAGGAAATGGCGGCGCGCTTCCCTCACGGTCGTCAGCCGGACTTCTCGGACGCCATGGGGCAGACCGTGATCGTCGCCTATGCCTACTTGGTCGCCCACGTGAAGTTCGCCATCCCCTTCTCCGACTGGCGCAAGCCCTTTGCCTTCAGGGACTCCATCAGCCAGGCGACCAATCTGCGCTCGTTTGGCATTTCCTGCATTGACCCCGACCCCACCGGCAAGCTGCACCGCCAAGTGAGCATCCTGCACGCATCAGAAGAGCAGGAACCTGCTGAGGGCGAAGCGACGCGGCCAAGAGAGTTCGTAGTAGACCCGTGCAGGGACTCTTCTCCGAGCCAGATCGTTCTCGCCAGTGTGCCCCCGAAGGAAACCCTTGCCGCGGTGCTCGCAGATGTCGAGGGGAAGGTAGGGGGCGAGCACCGGCAAAGTGGTCTTCACCACAACGACTTGCTTCTGATGCCGAACATGTCCTGGAGACTTGATCACCACTTCCGGGAGCTTGAGAGGCCGGACGCAGTCATCCTGAACAGCGCAGCGGAGGGCATTCCCGTCCGCAAAGCGTGGCAGATGGTTCTCTTTCGACTGGATCGCAGTGGGGCACAACTTGAGTCCGAGGGGATTGTGGCTCCCGCGCCGGCCGTGCCCAACTACTACATCTTCGACCGGCCCTTCCTCGTCTACATGAGGAAGCGGGGGGCGGAGCATCCGTTTTTCGTGATGTGGGTGGACAACGCCGAGCTGCTGACGAAGTGGAAGTAGTGCGTCCTGGCGCTCTTGTGGCGACCCCCCAGCCTGTCAGGAAATCCAGACAGGACGCGCCATGGCGTGGCGATCCTCATAGTGTGGCGATGCGCACCGCCACACTATGAGGGTCGCCACACTATGGGGCCCCCGCACAGAGGAAGGGCATCACTTCCTCGCCACGTAGTCCACGACCAGCACCTTGTCGAGGATGGGCTTGAGGGTCTCGACAAAGGCCTTGTGGGCGGGGTGCGGGAGGTAGGCGTCGCGGGCCGCCGCGGTGTCGAAGGTCACAAGGAAGCAGTGGGTGAAGCCATCGCTGAGCTTCTCGGGGCTCACGTCGGTGCCCCACTCGAAGTAGCGGACGCCGCCGACCTTGGCGGGCAGGGCGCGGAAGCCGTCCTCGACGGCCTTGATCTGCTCGGGCTTAGCGTCGGCCTTGAACTTGAAGAGCACCACGTGGCGGAGCTTGCCGCGCGTCGTCTGCTCGTGGATCGGGCACACGCGCGTGAACGGGCAGCAGCCGGCCAAGAGCAGTCCCACAATTCCCAGACCGATCAACTTCCTCATCGCGCTCTCCTGTGAGTGTGAGACACCTCCACTCCGATGGCACCTACGGCAGTTCCCTGATCCGCACGTTGCGATACCAGACGGGCAGGCCCTCGTCCTGGAAGCCGATGTAGCCCTCGGGCGGCCGGCTCTTCAGGGGCGACTTGGCGAGGTCGAGGTCAATGGTCTGCTCGCCGTTGAACACGACCGTCAGGCGGCTGCCCTGGCAGGTGATGACGTAGCGGTTCCACTCCCCGGCAGGCTTGGCCATGTTCTTCGACGGCCCGGCCGCGCCGATCACACCGCCGCAGTCGTGGTGGCCCGGGTTCTGCTTGCCGTGGGTGTCGAGGATCTGGATCTCGAAGCCGCTGGCGACGTGGTCTTTCGTGTTGCCGACGCGCAGGAACACGCCCGAGTTGCCGCCCTTGTTGATCTTGAACTCCAGGTCGAGCACGAAGTCCTTGTACTTCCGCGCGGTCGTCAGGTAGGCGCCGTAGCGGGTCCAGCCGTGCTCGCCGGGCCGCGGGCGGAGGGCCACCACGCCCCCTTCCTCCACGATCCAGTTCCCCGTCGTGGTCCAGCCCGCCAGGTCCTTGCCGTTGAGGAGCGGCACGAAGCCCTCATCGGCCCCTGCGGCGCCGGCCTCGCCCTTCGCCCCCTCGGC
>VGYV01000220.1 GCA_016872855.1 Planctomycetota bacterium | reverse complement strand
GGGTGTGCCGTTCGTGTGGTTCCTGTGCCCCGCCCCGGGCACCGTGTCGGCGGGGTTCAGGCCCGTGTAGATGATGGGCAGGTCAGGCTCTTTTCGGGGGGACGACAGCTCATCTGCCCCAGGCTTCCGGCACAACAGGTCGCCATAGATCTCCTGCTCGGAGATCAGCATCCCTGGCGGCACGCCCTGGAGCACCGCCGTCAGCCCCTCCTGGTACGAGCCGCCCGCGACCGTGACCTGAAAGCACCGCCCGAAGTGGCAACCCAACATGCTATGCGTCCTCCGATAGAGCGAAACCTCCCGCGGGCTAGGAGCCCGCGGGAGGTCTGGACTTCCGACGGCAACCTAGCCCTTCATGGCCTGGTTGCGCTTGGAGAGGATTTCGAAGGGCAGGCCGCGGATTTTGGCGGCGTTGACGGCCCAGCGCTGGTCGTAGCCGCGACTCTTGATCGAGCGTATCTCGGGGGTGAAGAGCGAGGTCTTCGACTCGCGGCTCGTGATGACGATGTTGCCCTTGTAGAGGTCAACCCGGAACGAGCCGTTGACGACCTTCTGCGACTGGGCGATGAAGGCGTCGAGGTCGCCCTTCAGCGGATGATACCACTCGCCGTGGTAGGTCATGTAGGCCCACTTGGCGTCAACGGTCTTCTTGAACTGGATTTCCTCCTTGGGGAGGCACTGCTGTTCGAGGTCGCGGTGGAGCTTGAGGATGACGTGTGCGGCGGGGGCCTCGTAGATTTCGCGGCTCTTGAGGTCCATGATCCCGTCTTCGAACATGTCTATGTAGCCCACGCCGTTGCGGCCGGCGATGACGTTGAGCCCCGCGATCAGCTCGTCGAGCGGGGTAGCCTTGCCGTTGAGCTCGACGGGGAGACCCTCGACGTAACGCAGCGTGACCGTCTCGCCGTTCTCAGGGGCCTTGCGGGGCGGGGTGAGCCACTGCCAGATGTCGTCGGGCAGCTCCTGGTTCAGGTCAATGGCGCCGCTGGCGATTGAGCGGCACCACATCGTCTTGTCGTCGCCGCCGGTGAGCTGTTCCTTCACCGGGACGCCCCACTCGACGCAGATGGCCTCTTCCTCCTTGCGCGTGAGGTCGAAGTCCCGCACAAAAGCGAGGACCTCCATGTGCGGCGCGAACAGTTTGAAAGTGTTGTGCATGCGGTACTGGTCGTTGCCCTTGCCTGTGGAGCCTTCCATGACGGCGTCGCAGCCGCGCTTCGCGCCCTCGACGGCCACGATGCGGGCCACAAGCTGGCGGGTCATCGAGGTGGAGACCGGGTAGCCGTTGTAGTCCGAATTGGCGCGGATGGCCTTGGTGAGCCACTCGCCCACGAACTCGGGCTTGGCGTCAACCAGGATCAGGTCCTTCTCGAAGTCCAGCAGCTTGGCCTTGCGGCGGGCCTCGATGATCTCGTCCTCGCCCTGGCCCACGTCAATGCAGATGGGCACGATCGCTTCGGCCTTGTACTTGCGGCGCAGCATCTCGATGCCAAGCGTCGAGTCGAGGCCGCCCGAATAGGCCACGGCCGCCTTCTTGACCTTTGGCACCTCCGCCTGTTCGACCTTCTTCAGGATTTCCTTCACGTCCATCGCGTTCTCCTTTGTCCAATTGAGACTGCGTAGCTTCCTACGCGTGAAGCCAGTCTTCAACCCGAAGTCCAGGGATCATCGGCGTTTCCCTGGCCGCCTCGCGGGCCTTTCGCGAACCCGTCTGCGGTCGGCCTCACGCAGCTTCATTGCTTCTTGCAGGATGCTCTGCACGTCTTCGTCATCGGCGAATCTCTCGACCGCGCGGTGCCAGTCCTTGCCACCCTGGCCCCTTGAGGACTGGACCTCCAGTCGCAGTTCCGTCACCTGCGCTTCGAGTTGTGCCACGCGGTCTGCAAGTCCCTGCGACGCCATGGGTCAATCTCCGCGACTTCCCCTCAACAAGTTCGCATGTATTCTACCCCGCGGCTGTGGGCCGCGCAATTGGGGTAGGCTGTGCCCATCCTACGGCGCCTTTGATCACCGCTCATCCTGTCGCGGCGCACGCGCCGCGCGGTTTCTATCACGCGCCACTCAGGAGGGCATCGAGGGCCCGCCTCAATCGGTCTCGCCGGTGCGCGACGTACACCTTGATGTGTTCCATCCTGGCATCGGCGTAGTCGAGCCGCAGATTGGCCTGGCCGCCAATGTGCGTCCGCTGGGCGATGCTGGCCCGGGGGTCAGGCGGGAAAATGACTCCAGGAGTCTTTTGCCGTCCACGGCCCTTCGGGTGCTTCGCACAAAAGACTCCTGGAGTCATTTTCCCGCCGAGCGATGCGGCCACCTGGCGATAGGCGTCGCGGAACGGCACACCCTCGACCACCAGGCGCAGGGCCTCATCAGTCGCAAACACCTCGGGCGCGGCCTTGAACGCCGCCACGAGCCGATCTTCGCAAACCTCGAGCTTCTGGAACGTTACGTCCATCACCCGCACACAAGCGATGGTGAGGGCCATGCCCTGGAAGAAGGGGCGCTTGGTCTCCTGGAAATCGCGGTTGTAGCCCGACGGCAAGCCCTTGAGGATATTGAGGATTTGATTGTAGCAGGCCAGTATAGTGCTCGTCTTGGCCCGCACAAGCTCCATCCCGCACGGGTTGCGCTTCTGCGGCATGATGCTGCTGCCGGTGCATAACTCCTTGGGAATCAAGAAGTAACCGAACTCCGGCAGGCTGAAGTTGATGAGGTCCTGGGCCACGCGGCTGAGGTCAATGGCGATCTGGACGCAGGCGCCGAGGATGACCGACTCGATTTTGCCCCGGCTGTTGTTGGCGTAAAGCACGTTGTTCTGGACACTTGCGAAGCCGAGGAGGTCGCTCGTGAGCTGGCGGTCAATGGGCATTGGCACGCCGTAGCTTGCGGCCGAGCCGAGGGGGCACTGGTCGGCCACCTCGTAGGCGGCTTCGAGCAGGCGCAAGTCGTCGAGGAGCGATTCGAGCCACGCCCCCGCCCACAACCCAACGCTCGACGGCATGGCCACTTGCGTGTGGGTGCGGCCGATCATCGGGACGCCCTTGTGCTTCTCGGCAAAGGCGCGGAGCGTGGCCGCAAGGCCGAGGGCGGCGTCGAAGAGCTCGTGCATCTTGGCCTTGGCGTAGAGGCGGAGTGCGACGATGACCTGGTCGTTGCGCGAGCGGCAGGTATGGACCTTCTTCCCCAGGTCGCCCAGGCGGGTGACGAGGCGGTTCTCGATGGCCGTGTGGCAATCCTCGTCGGCCGGCTCGACGGTGAACTTGCCCGAGCGGCTGTCGGCGGCGATGGCGGCCAACTCGGCGGCCAGCCTATCCGCCTCGTCGGGAGTGAGGACGCCGATCTTCGCCAGCATGCGAGCATGGGCAATCGAGGCGGCGCAATCGGCCTCGACCAGCTCGCGGTCCAGCAGGTAATCGTCGCCCGTCGTGAAGGCTTCGAGTTCCTGGTCTACCGCGTAGCCCTTGTCCCACAGCTTGCCCATCGAGGCGTCCCCATTTGACAGTTCGGCGGCAGGCATAGACCTGCCGCCTTCTGGTACGCCTGGCAGGATTCGGACCTGCGACCTATGGCTCCGGAGGCCATCGCTCTAATCCACTGAGCTACAGGCGCGCACTTTCCGGCTTACCGCAGATAGTACCAGAACCCGCCGCCGAAATCAAGACCCCTTGAGCGCTGGGGGAGTGTAATCTCCCACGGTCACGCCGTGGGCTACATTCCGGCACGCCCTTCGGGCGTTCGCCTTGCGCCTCTCGACCGTGGGAGATTACACGCACCCTGAGTGCTGGGGGAGTGGCGGCGCAGTCAGGCCTTGGGCGTGCCGTAGCGGCGGACGAGTTCAGCGCATTCGGCCGGCTGGTCGCTGTAGCGGTCGTAGATGCCCACGATGACGCCATCCGTGGGCTTGATGCCGGCGAAGGTCTCGCGGAAGGCCATATCCACCATTCCCTGGTGCTCCGAGAGGCGGCCTGCGGCGAGGATTTTGAAGGCGAGGCAAGGGCGTTTGGTGGCCTGCATGGCCTTGAACATGCGGGGCGGGTCCTCGCGGAGGTAGACCTCGCCGATTGGGATGGGGACGTGGCCGAGGAGCTTCTTGAGGGCCTCGGCGCTGCGGTGGCGCTCGTAGACGCAGGTCATGTAGTAATCCACGTCCCACCCCTTCGATTCCACGAAGTCCACGACGTCGGGCATGTGGGTGGACACTCCGACGAGGAGGCCGGCGTCGCGGATGCGCTTGAGGTAGTCGTGGGCGAAATCAAGGCGGTTGTTCTTGAAGAGGGAGTCGGTGCGTTCGCCGTGGTGGGCGATGGCGATGCAGCCGCCCTCCTTGAGGGTTTCGATGGCCTTCGGGTTGTCACACTCGATGGAGAGGAAGTGCATCTTGCCCCCCTCGTCGAGGAATCGGCGGTAGAGGGGGAGGTTTCCGCAGCCGCTCTGCCAGGCGTTGATGCCGACCTCCTGGCAGCAGCGAAGGGTCTTGAGGATTTGCTCAGGGGTGTAGTAGGCTTTCATCTCGCGGTTGACGAAGGTCGAGAGGTGTGAGCCGGCGTTGAAGCAGTTGGAGCCGACGACGAGGCGGGAGAGGGTGTGTGGGCCGAGCTTGGTGGCGGGCATCTTGGGTTGCTCGGCGGGCGGCTCGGCGGCTGCCACTTGGGCCACGGCGCCGGCGGCGACGGCAGCGGCTCCGACCTGTTTGAGGAACTCGCGGCGGCCCTCGCCCTGTTCTGCACCCTGTTCGGACGAACCCATGAGCACTTCCTTTCAACCGATGGTGGGGAGGCGTTTCTTGAGCTTCTGCGGGATGGCGGCGGAGTCGGCCAGCCGCGCGACGAGCGCAGGGGCGGCCTCGACCTCGCGCTTAGCCGCGTCGGCCACGGCGGCCACGATGCGCTCGCGGACCCGTCCCGCCCCGCGGCCCAGAGCGGCCTCGGTAGCCAGGCGCACCAGGGCGTCGAGCAGGACCCCGTGGTCGCTGCCCGTGAGATGCTTGTCGGTGGCCTCGCGCTCGAGCAGCTCGTTGGCTAGTGCAACGGCGCGCGGGGTCATGGCCCCGCCTGCGGCGATGGCGATTTCGGCGAGGACGCGATACGTGGGCAGATAGTCCCGGCGGAGGGCCACGGCATCGGCGATGGCCTCGCGCTGGCGGGCCTCGACGTCGGGCAGGGTGCCGATGGCGTGGAGTGCGCCCAGAAGCAGGTCGGTGTTGCCCGGCCCGAGCTGAAGCTCCCCCGCGGCGATGCGCCGCCAGGTGCGCAGGAGGGCGTCGAGCGCCCGCTGGCGGAGGACGCCCGCCGAGCCGCCCGCGATGTTGCGGAGGCCGGTGAGGATGCCGGGCACCATCTCGGTGTAGGCGGCGACCTCGCCGCCCATCGCGTAGACCACCTCATTGCTGTGGCGGCAAGCGTCCCGCTTGCCGACCGCAACCGGGACGGTTGCGGCTACCGTAATGTCGGGCAGCTCGCGCTCGAGGAGCCGGCCGAAGAAGTCGAGCAGCTCGACCTTGAGGGTCGGGGCGACGCGTGGGCTGAGGCAGAGGCGGCCCAGGCCGTCGAGCGCGGCGTGGGAGAGCGCCTTGTCAAGGATGCGGGCGCGAAGCGCGGCGGCGACGCGTCCGACCGTCGCCGCGTCGGCCGCGGCGCCCGAGCACAGTTGGCCGAGGGCGCGGGCCAGGGCCGGGCGGTCGGGGAACTTGCCGTCGAGGAGCGCGAGCGCGGCGTCGGCGGCGCGGCCCACGGCCTTGGCCTGGCGGGCGTCGAGGCGCGAGGCCAGCTCGCCGAGAGTGCGTGCCGCGCTGACGCGGGAGGCCGGCCGCTCGCCGCGCACCACCACGTCGAGCAGCGAGGGGAGCGCGGGCGCGCCCAGCTTTGCGACGAGGGCCTCGAGGGCGGCGAGGATGCCCGGGCTGGCGTACTCCTGGAGCGAGCCGAGGAGTTCGGCGGCGATGCCGCGCCGCGTGCCCGCCGCGATGGCAGGGTCGCTGGTGGCCGTGGAGTTGATGACGGCCAGGCGTGCGGCGCGGTGGCCGCGCCGCAGGGCATCGAGCAGCAGGCAGCCGATGCGCGCCTTCGCCGCGCGCGAGGTCTCGCGCCGCGTCGCCACGGTGTCGAGGAGCCGCACCATCGTTTCCTGGGCCGCCTCGGGCGCAGCCAGCAGCCGCTCGGCCACGGCGGGCACCACGGCCTCGCCCAGGCGGCCCAGCGCGTTGAGAATGGCCAGGCACTCGACCCCGGGGTCACAGGCCGCCTCGATCTCGCCGAGGGCCTGGCGGAGCGCCTCGTCGCGCTGCTCCCGCGTCGCCGCGAACTCGATGGCCACGGCCACAAGGGGGCGGCGCACCGCGTGGTCGGCGATGGAGGCCAGCTCGGCCTGGAGCGCGCGGTAGACCTCGCCTGGGCTGGCCTCGCCGAGGAGGCGCAGGACGCGGCGGACCTCGGCCCCCAGCTCCTCGGCGGCATCGCGGAGCTGGCCGAGGAGCACGTGGACGAGGTCGTGGCAGCTCCGCGCGTCGCGCCCGACGGTGCGGCACGCCCCCTCCATCGCCTGGATGAGCAGGCGCCGCACCTCGACCGACGTCTCGTAGCGAAGCGTGCCTGCGGCGATGCGCAGGAGCACCCCCAGCTCGGCGTCGGAGGCGTTCCTGAAGCGGCGGCCGATGCGCTGGGCGGCGGATTGCTTCTGCCGGGCGTTCCCCTCGGCCAGGAAGCGTGCGTCCTCGGCCACCTCGGGGGGCAGGCCCAGCACGGTGAGGGCCTGGGCCGCCTCGCCGCGCACCTCGGCGTCGCGGTCCATCAGCGCCGTGGCGAACAGCGCCATCTTCTCCCGCTCGCTCGCGGGCGAGAGGGCCAGGCGGCGGAGCGCCGTCACCTTCTCCTTCGGGTCCGCGCTCGTGCGCAGCACCAGCTCGAGCTCCGCGATGTCGCGGCGGGTGAACAGCTCGTGGATTTCGCTGGGGTGGAGCAGGTCGGCCCTGGGCACGAGGGCGGGCAGTTGCGCCTCCCCTGGTTCCGGCTCCGCCTGTTCGGCCAGAAGCTCCTCGGCGAGGGCGATGGTGCGCCAGCCCTGCGCCTCGGCCACCACGAACTCCGCCGGCAGCGTCTCCCCCGGCAGCGTGAGCGCGCGGAGCGATTCGGTCGTCAGCTCGCCCGTCCGTTCGAGCAGTTGCGGGTGCAGGATGACGTGCTGGAGCGGGGCCGAGTCGCGCAGGCACTCGATGGCGGCGGCCGTCAGGTCCACCTTCTGTGCCAGGAGCGCGGCCAGGCGCACCGCGAGCCGGTCGCCCAGCCCGAAGCGTTCCTTATAGAAATCGCGCGTCCCGCGCATCCCGGTCGGCATGCGGCGATTCCCCCAGCTTCCTCCCACTGCGATGGTAGCAGCCGGCGAAAGGCGAGTCAAGACGCGCTTGGGAGACCGCTCGCCGCTGCCGACTGCCGCGCGCGTCCTTGACTCCCCCTCAGGACACGATACAATGAGCCTGGTTAATGGAAAGGGGCGCCTCTGGATGGACAGCACAGAGCACGTGCGGCAGCGGGCCGGCTTCTCCCTCTTGTTGGAGGACGCGCGATGGCTGGTGAGTTCCAGGTCAGTGGCCGGAATGCAGTTGCGCCGTTCACGCTGAAGGTTCATCGCGGCGACGGCATGGCGCTCCTCGCGATGAACTGGAAGGAGGGGAAGCCGCCGCTGGACTTCGTGGGCTTCGCCATCGAGTACAAGGAGCCCGGCGGGCAGAAGTTCTTCAGCCTGAAGAACCGCCTCTCGTTCCCCAGCGCCGGGGGCGGTGTCAACCCGAACCAGCTCTCGACCCGGCTCTCGCCGATCCAGAAGTTCCGCTGGGTGCACTTCCCGCGGAATGCCGAGATGCCCGGGGAATTCGTCTATAGGGTCGCCCCCGTCTTCATGAACGATTCCGACGAGCTGAGCTATGGCGAGGCGCAGGAGGCCGCCATCGAGCTGCGGCGCGAGACATATCCAGACCAACTCAACGTCGCCTTCACACGCGGCTTCATGTCCTCGCAGGCATTTGTGGATCGGTTTGCGTCCGCTGGGGACGTTTCGACGCTTCTGCCCATGAGGGCGGCTGAGGGACTGGACTTCGAGCCGACTCATCCGAAGGCTGAGGAGGCGCTGCGGTGGATGGGCTTCGAGGCGCGCGACGCCATCCTCGAGGTCCTCGACCAGGCCATAGCGGACAAGAAGGCGAAGGTCTGTGTGGTGGCCTATGACCTCAGCGAGCGCGATGTGGTGTCGCGCCTCAAGAAGCTGGGCAAGCGGCTGAGGATCATCATTGACGACAGCGACAAGCACGGCGAGCCGAACTCCGCCGAGGCCGAGGCGGCGAAGCGGCTGGAGGCCACGGCCGGCGCAGCCAACGTCAAGCGGCAGCACATGGGCAACCTCCAGCACAACAAGACCATCGTGGTGGACGGCCCGAAGGTGCAGGCGGCCGTGTGCGGCTCTACCAACTTCACCTGGCGCGGGTTCTTCGTGCAAGCGAACAACGCCGTGGTGCTGCGGGGCGCCGACGCGGTGAAGCCGTTCCTCGCGGCCTTCGAGGACTACTGGCAGAACGACGACGCGGGGGGCTTCGCCAAGACGCCCTCGGCAGGATGGACGGACCTCGGCCTCCCAGGCATCAACGCGCGCGTCTCCTTCTCGCCGCACGGGAAGAAGAACGCCTTGCTCAAGGACATTGCGGACGACATCGCGGAGCACACGAAGTCCTGCCTCTTCTACTCGCTGGCGTTCCTCTACCAGACCAAGGGGCCGATTCGAGACGCGATCGAGAGGGCCGCCAAAGATGCCGCCCTCTTCGTCTATGGCATCTCGGACAGGAGGGTCGGCGGGCTCGACTTGCAGAAGCCGGACGGCAACGTCGCGCCGGTCTACCCCTCCGCGCTCACGAAGAACGTCCCAGAGCCGTTCAAGTCCGAGCCCACCGGCCTGTCCAACGGCAGCGGCAACCGCATGCACCACAAGTTCGTCGTCATTGACTTCGACAAGCCGAGCGCGCGGGTCTATCTGGGCTCTTACAACTTCTCTAAGGCGGCGGACAGGGACAACGGGGAGAACCTGCTGCTCATCCGTGACCGCCGGATCGCGGTCTCCTACATGATCGAGGCATTGCGCATCTTCGACCACTACCACTTCCGCGTGGCCCAGGCCGACGCCAAGAAGGCCAAGAGGAAGCTCGTGCTCGCCAAGCCGCCGCGGAAGCCAGGCGAGGTCCCGTGGTGGCAGGAGGACTACACGGACGCGCGGAAGGTCCGCGACCGCGAGCTCTTCGCCTGAACAGCTTTCAGCGATTCGGCTCATTGGCGCGAAGACTGCCTGAAGGCAGGACTCCAAACGACCTGCTCTCCTGGTTCGGAGTCCTGCCTTTAGGCAGTCTTGTCGCCACTCAGGGCGCCGCCGAATCGCTGAAAGCCATCTGGCGGGATTGGCCGGAGGGGGCGGGGACCCCAAGTTCCCAGAGGCACACCGTGCGCCCGCGCACTGCCCTCTCAGGGGGTGACGGCTTTGCCCGCGGCGTGGCGGGTCTTGGGGAGGGCGGTGCGGTAGTCGAAGGAGGGATCGTTGTCGTCGTCATGGCACTGGCGGCAGATGGGGAAGACGTTGCATTCGTTGCACGTGCCGCCGAGCTTGGCGATGGCGCGGGGCTTCTTCGGGTCGTCGGCGTGGGCCTTGCCGGGGCCGTGGCAGGCCTCGCAGCCGATGCCTTCGGTGGTGATCCCCGGGGAGGGAGGCTGCGCCCCGCCTGGCGCCCTCACCCCACCCTCTCCCAGAGGGAGAGGGCCGTTCGGCGCCCTCACCCCACCCTCTCCCAGAGGGAGAGGGCCAGAGGTGGGGTAGCCTCCGGGGCGGCCGTAGCCGGTGGTGTGGCAGCGGAGGCATTCGGGCTTGCCGAGGGCGGTGAGGCCGCGTTTGTGGGCAGGGGTGTTCCAGGCGTTAGGGGCGGGCTTCTCCAGGAGGGCAGCGGACTTGGCGTGGACTTCGTCCTTCATGGCCGCGCCCTCGGTGGGATGGCATTTGACGCAGGCGGCGGAGCCGATGTAGGGGACGTCCCTGGCGAAGAGCTCGCGGTCGGCGCCGGAGCAGAGCTTCCGCATCTGGGCGTCGCGCTCGGCGGGGGAGAGCTTGGCCAGGGCCTCAGCGCGGTCGTGGAGCACGCGCGGGCGGGCCGCGGCGAAGTCGAAGCGGGGCGAGTGCTTGGCGTCGTGGCACGCCTGACAGGTCTCGGGCTTGAGCGGCTCGACGGGCTTGCCGGTGAGGGCCTTGCAGCCGTTGCCGCCGTGGCAGGCCTCGCACTGGACGTTTGCCAGGTGGGGCGTGGCCTCCATCGAGGCGAAGCCGCCGGGCTGGCCGTGGCGGACGACATGGCAGCGGACGCACTCGGGGTCGGCCTGCTTGCCCATGCGGACGAGGGTCTCCCAGGCGCAGGCGTGGCGGGTGAGGAGCCAGTCGTTGTGCTGGCGCAGGTGGCAGACGCGGCAGGCCTCGTCGCCGCTGATGCCGGCAGCGGCCAGGAGGGGCTTGGGCTCGAGGCCGAGGAGCGACCGTATCTCCATGTGCACCACGTCGTTGAGGTTAGGCGTCACGCTGCGGTGGTGGTAGCGGACCGTGCCGTCCTGGCCAATGACGTAGGTGTCGGGCACGGGGCCGAGGAAGCGGTAGGCGCGGCGAGCCGTCCAGTCGGGGTCGGCTGACTCTCTCGTGACGGGGCCGAAGTCGGCCTGGCCGGCGGCTCGCGTTCGCCTGCGCGAAGTCAAACGTCCCGCCCCCCACAATGGCCGCCTTGAACGCGAAGTGGCTGGGCGCCTCCGGGCGGGCCTCTTTGGGCTTTGGCAGCGGCGGGAGCCCCTCCCCGGGCGGCTTCGTGACCGGAGCGCTCCCTGCCGGGCACCATAGCAGCACAGCCAGCAGCAGCCCGACCGGGAGCAGGAGCCAGAAGCGCAGGGATTCGAAGCGCCGAGCCATGCGCCAGCCGACCTGCTGAGTGCTGCCTCCCTGGACCCTCATACCGACGGAGTACCATACTCCGAGGGCGAGCAGGAGTCAAGAAGCCCGACCAGACTCTCGCGTGGGGCGCGGGTTGACAGGGGGCGCGCGTTGCGCTAGCATCGCCGCACACTTCGGAGGCCATGCAAGTGAGCGGAACGATCAAGGTGACGTTCGAGCCCGAGGGCAAGGCGGCGTTCGTGCTGCCGGGCAGCCTGGTGCTCGAGGCCGCGGCCAGGGCGGGCATCATCGTTGACACGCCGTGCGGCGGGCGGGGCACGTGCGGCAAGTGCCGCGTGATTGTGCGCGACGGCTGCTCGCCCGTCACTGCCACGGAGCGGCGGCTGCTCAAGCCCAAGGAGCTGGCGAGCGGCCTGCGCCTGGCTTGCCAGGCTAAGCTGGTGCGCGAGACGGCGATCACGGTGCCCGACGCCTCGCGCTTCTTCGAGCAACGCATCCTGACGAAGGGCGTGAAGCGGGCGTTGAAGCTCTGCCCCGCCGTCGCCAAGCGCACCGTGCGCGTGGAGGAGCCGACCCTCACCGCCTCGCGGTCGGACGCCGACCGCGTGCTGGACGCGCTGGGGGACGGGGCTCTCCGCCTCGACTTGGGGGCGGCCCGCCAGCTCCCCGCCGCTCTGCGCGCCGCAGACCACCAGGTGACGGCCGTGCTCCACGGCAACGACGTGCTGGCCCTGGAGCCGGGCGACACGGCGGGCCAGTGCTTCGGCGTGGCCTTCGACATCGGGACGACGACCGTCGTCGGCGCGCTCCTCGACCTCGCGACGGGCCACGAGGCGGCGATCGCGGCCCGCACGAACCCCCAGGTGAGCTTCGGCGACGACGTGGTGGCCCGCATCACCTATGCCTCCGAGGACAGCGGCCTGGCCGAGCTTCAGGCGAAGATCGTCGAGTGCGTCAACGACATCGTGGCCGAGCTGGCGGCAAGGGCCGGCGTGCCCCGCGATGGCATCTACGAGATGACCACCGTGGGCAACACCACGATGAACCACCTGCTGCTGGGCCTGGACCCGCGCCACGTGGCCCAGATGCCGTTCCCCGCGGTGACACGCGCGGCGATGGAGGCGCCCGCGGCCGACCTCGGCGTCGCCATCCACCCGCGCGGCCGCCTCTACGCCATGCCCAACATCGCAGGCTTCGTCGGCGGCGACACGGTGGGCGTGGT
>VGYV01000219.1 GCA_016872855.1 Planctomycetota bacterium | reverse complement strand
CTCCTCGGCCTTCTTCTCGTCGAGGAGCCTCTCGGCGCACAGCACGCAGCCGTAGGCGACGGAGGAGCGGACCGCGGGGGGCGCGGAGGCGAGGAGCGGTTCGAGGACCTTGATGGGCTGGTCGCCGCCGATGCGGCCCAGGGCCTCGGCCGCGGCAGAGGCCACCTCGGGGTCGGGGTCCTTCAGCTTGGCCACGAGGATGCCAATCGCCTGGGCGTCGCGGCGGACGCCGATGGAGTTGATGACGCCGACGAGGAGTCGGCCTTCCAGCTTGCCGACTGCGGCGCGAAGCGCCTCGTCGCAGGCGGGGTCGGGGATGGCTTCGAGGGCGATGCGCGCCCAGGAGGAGAGCTCCCTGTTCGGCAGCAGGGCGGCCAGGGCTGGCACGGCGGCCTTGGTGCCCCACACGGCGAGCTGCTTGCAGGGAATCGCCTTGTCCTGCGGCGGCGCATCCGACGAAATGATGGCGATCAGCTTTGCCTCATCGGGCTTCTCCCCGCCCAGGGCGGGGAGCACACACGCAGCCGCGACAACCATCAGAGCCAGCGTCCTGAACACAGTCATTCTCCTCTTCTAAAGGGGATGAATGGATGTCTGGAGGATTGGATGAATGTCTGACAACCATCCATTCATCCACCCATCCAATCTTCTGCACTAGAGCCTCCACGGCTCGCGGATGGCCTCGGAGCGGAGGCGATTCGCCTCGGGGTCGTTGATGAACTCGTGCTTCTTCGGGTCGTAGGTGAGCTTGCGCCCCAGGAGGATGGCCTCGTTGGTGGCGTGGCAAGCGATGTGGGAGTTGCAGGTGACGAAGTGGTTTGCCCTGGGCAGGCCGCGGGAGCGCACGCACTCGAAGTAGTTGCGCACGTGGCCGTCGGCTGGGTAGCCGCCGGTCTTCTTGCCGCGCGCGGCGAGCCATTCGGGGTTGCTGACAAAGATGTTGCCGCTGTCGCCCACCTCGAGCCAGCCCTTGTCGCCCTCGATGCGCGCGGGGCAGGAGCCGATGTCGGGCATCCAGCCGCCGTCGCGGATGACCAGCTTCACGCCGCTGGCGTAGAGAGCCGTGGCCTGGCCGCGCTCGGGCGGGAAGTACTCGACGGGCACCGTGTCGTCGCTCTGGTTGGCCCACTGGCACAGGTCCACGCAATGGGAGCCCCACTCCAGGATGCCGCCGCCGAGCAGGCCGCCGCCCTT
Source organism: Planctomycetota bacterium (assembly GCA_016872855.1). Classification (GTDB taxonomy): domain Bacteria; phylum Planctomycetota; class PUPC01; order DSUN01; family DSUN01; genus DSUN01. Next base: position 11,109 of record VGYV01000219.1, on the reverse strand, counting down.
CTCGAAATTGAAGCCGTCGTGGAGGATCCCCCGGTTGAATGGCCTCCAGGCCGCAGGCCCGAGGTAGAGGTCCCAGTCCGCCTCCTCCTTCGACGGCTCGGGCTCGGCGGCCCGCCAGCCGCTCATGCTGGTGCCCATGCCGGCGGGGTGGGCGTGGAGGGTGTGGATTTTGCCGAGCTTGCCGCTGTGGACGATTTCCATGGCGAAGAGGAAGTGGGCGACGCTGCGCCGCTGCATGCCGCCCTGGAAGACGCGGCCCGTGCGCTGGAAGGTGTCGCGCAGCTCGAGGCTCTGCGCGATGTTCTTCGTGCACGGCTTCTCGCTGTACACGTCCTTGCCCGCCTTGGCCGCGTTGATGGAGGCCGTGCCGTGCCAGTTCGGCCCCGTGGCGATGAGCAGGGCGTCCACGTCGGGCCGGGCGAACAGCTCGCGGTAGTCAATGTAGGCCGCGCACTTCTCATCGCCGTTCTTCCCGTCGGCCTTCTTCTTGGCGCGTTCGCGTCGCTCGCGCCGCACGTCGCACACGGCCACGCAGCGCACGTTGGGCTCGCGCAGCATGCAGTCGAACACGTAGCCGCCGCGTCCGCCGATGCCCATCGCGCCCAGGAGAATCGTATCGCTGGGAGCTGCGGCGCCCTCCTGGCCCAGCGCTCTGGCCGGCACCACGAGTGGCGCCGCCAGCGCCGCGCCTGCGGCGGCGAGGCCCCGCCTCAGAAACTGCCGGCGCTGGATCACAGGTTCCCTTGGCATCCATCGCTCCTTTCTGGCAGAGAGGATGAATGGATGGGTGGATGAATGGATGAATGAAAGACCTTGGTGTCTGGCACCCATCCAATCATCCACCCATCCACTCATCCAACTCTTGGTTCAGAATCTCCACGGATCCCGCAATGCCTCGCCGCGCAGCCGGTTGGCCTCGTCGTCGCCCACAAACTCGTTCTTTTTGGGGTCGTAGGTGAGCTTGCGTCGCAGGAAGATGGCCATGTTGGTCGCATGGCAGGCGATGTGGGAGTTGCAGGTGACGAAGTGGTTGGCGGCGGGCAGGCCGCGGCTCTTCACGCAGTTGAAGAAGTCGCGCACGTGGCTGTCGGCGGGGTACCCGCCGGTCTTCCTGCCGCGCGCGGCCAGCCATTCGGGGTTGCTGACGAAGATCTCGCCGCTGTCCCCCACCTCGAGCCAGCCCAGCTCGCCCTCGGCGCGCATGGGGCACGAGCCGACGTTGGGCAGCCAGCCGCCGTTGCGGACGACCAGCTTCACGCCGTCGGCGTAGCGTGACGTCGCCTGGTCGCCCTCGGCCGGGAAGTACTCGACGGGCACCGTGTCGTCGCTCTGCTTCGCCCACTGGCACAGGTCAATGCAGTGGGAGCCCCACTCCATCACGCCGCCGCCGAGCATTCCGCCGCCCTTCTCGAACCCGCTGCCCATGAGTCCCCGGCTGTAGGGCCGCCAGGCGGCCGAGCCGAGGTAGAGGTCCCACTCAAGCTCGTCCTTCGATGGCTCGGGCTGCGCCTGCGCCCAGCCGCTCATCCCCGTGCCCAGGCCGGCGGGGTGGGCGTAGAGGGTGTGGAGCTTTCCGAGCTTGCCGCCGTGGATGATGCCCATTGCGAACATGAAGTGGGCGACGTTGCGGCGCTGCATGCCGCCCTGGAACACGCGGCCGGTTCGCTGATACGTCGCGGCCAGCTCCAGGCTCTCCGCGATGCTCTTCGTCACAGGTTTCTCGGCATAGGCGTCCTTGCCCGCCTTGGCCGCGAGGATCGAGCCCAGGCCATGCCAGTTGTTGCCCGTCGTGATCAGCACCGCATCAATGTCGGGCCGGGCGAACATCTCGCGGAAGTCAATGTAGGCCACGCACGAGTTGTCGCCGTTTCGGTCGTCGGCCATCTTCTTCGTGCGCTCGCGGCGGTCGCGCCGCACGTCGCACACGGCCACACAGCGGACGTCTGGCTCGCGGAGCATGCACCCTAACACGCCGGAGCCGCGCCCGCCGATGCCCATGGTGCCGAGCAGAATCTTGTCGCTCGGCGCCACCTCGCCATCCTTGCCCAGCGCCGCGGCGGGCGCCACGTAGGGCGCCGCCAGCGCCGCGCCGAACGCGGCCAGACCACGCCGCAAGAACTCCCGACGTTGGATGCCAGGCTCCCTCGGCATTGCCCACTCCTTTCTCTCTTGCTCCTCAATCGTCCTCGTCCCTCGTCCTCGGCTCTTCTACCACCGCAAGGCAAGAGAATCGAGGACGAAGGACGAGGACGAGGGACGAGGACGATTCAGAATCGCCACGGCTCGCGCAGGGCCTCGCCGCGCAGGCGGTTGGCCTCATCGTCCCCAACAAACTCGTTCTTCTTCGGGTCGTAGGTGAGCTTGCGCTTGAGGAAGAGCGCGATGTTGGCCGCGTGGCAGGCGATGTGGCTGTTGCAGGTGACGATGTGGTTGGCCCTGGGCAGGCCGCGGGACTTCACGCAGTCGAAGAAGTCGCGCACGTGGCTGTCGGCGGGATAGCCGCCGGTTTTCTTGCCGCGGGCCGCCAGCCACTCGGGGTTGCTGACGTTGATCTCGCCGCTGTCGCCCACCTCGAGCCAACCCTTGTCCCCCTCGGCGCGCATGGGGCAGGAGCCGACGTTTGGCATCCAGCCGCCGTTGCGGATGACCAGCTTCACGCCGTCGGCGTAGACGGCCGTCGTCTTGTCGCCCTCGGGCGGCTGATACTCGACGGGCACCGTGTCGTCGCTCTGCTTCGCCCACTGGCACAGGTCCAGGCAGTGCGAGCCCCAGGGGAGGACGCCCGCGCCGACCAGCCCGCCGCCCTCCTCGAAGCACGACCAGCCCGACCGCAGCAGCCCGCGGTTGAACGGCCGCCAGGCTGCCGAGCCGAGATAGAGGTCCCACTCCACCTCCTCCTTCGACGGCTCTTGCTCAGCGGGCGCCCAGCCGCTCATGCCCACGTTCATGCCGCCGGGATGAGCATGGAGGGTGTGGAGCTTGCCCAGCTTGCCGCTGTGAATGATGCCCATAGCGAACATGAAGTGGGCGACGCTGCGGCGCTGCATGCCGCCCTGGAAGACGCGGCCCGTGCGGCGGAACGCCGCGGCCAGCTCCAGGCTCTGCGCGATGGTCTTCGTGACCGGCTTCTCGGAGTACGCGTCCTTGCCCGCCTTCGCGGCCTGGATCGCGCCGAAGCCGTGCCAGTTGCACCCCGTGGCAATAAGCACAGCGTCAATGTCGGGCCGGGCGAACATCTCGCGGAAATCAATATAGGCCGCGCACTTGTCATCGCGGTTGCGGTCGTCCACCGTCTTCTTCGCGCGCTCGCGGCGGTCGCGCTGCACGTCGCACACGGCCACGCACCGCACGTCCGGCTCGCGGAGCATGCAGCCGAACACGTAGCCGCCGCGCCCGCCGATGCCCATTGCGCCCAGGATGATCTTGTCGCTGGGCGCGACCTCCCCATCCTTGCCCAGCGCCCGGGCGGCCACCACGTGGGGCGCCGCCAGGGCCGCTCCAACGGCTGCGAGGCCGCGCCGGAGGAACTGCCGACGCCACATGCTCGCCTTCTCTGGCATCCAGGGGCTCCTTTCTCGTCGCAGCACGGCGTGGCATGCCCGCCGCGCCCGGACCGTTCCCACGGCGCGCGGGCTATCATATCCCTCGCAGCCCTCCAGATCAAACCGAGCAAAGAGGGGAGTGGTGCTGCCCTCCCGAAGGTGGGGCATCTGGCGAGAGGGACCTCTTCCCCCTCCCCCTCGGGGGGCGGGTGCCCGCTAGCGGGCGCGGGGTGAGGGTGCCTTCCGCGGGGCTGGCGGGGACCCAAGCACCCTCACCCCGCCCCTCTCCCCGAGGGAGAGGGAGGAAGGCCCCCCGGGCCGGACGCGGACGGAGGTCTCGTCAGGCCGGCGTCGCCGTTCAGCGCGCGGCAGCCGTCGCCGCGGCCGGGCGGAACGTGATCTCGATGTTCTCAGTCGGCTTGAAGTCCTTCAGAGTCCAGGACAAGGCCGCGCCGCTGTTGCTCTTCGTGTAGCCGGCGGGCAGCACACGCACCAGGCGGCTGGCGGGGATGCCGTTGAGCTTCACGCTGATCTTCGCCTCATCAATCTTCCCCTTCCAGGTCGCCCCGGTCTTCATCGTGTAGCAGTAGGCGAGGAGGGCGCCCGCCTCCGCGTCCTTCACCTTCGCCGGCTCGACCCAGTAGCTGACGGAGACGGCCTTCCTCTCGTTTGCCGCGAAGGGGACGTCGAAGACCTTCCACTCCTTGTAAGGCCCCTCAAAGCGGTACGGCTCGTTGGCTGCGCCGCCCGGCTTGCCGCCGCCTCCGCCGCCGCGCAGCATCGGGCCGCCTGCCTGCGCGCCGCCCGCCTGCGAGCGCACGGCACCCAGCGGCTCGCCGTTCACCTTCACAGCGAAGTCGTTAAGCGCCGACTCGAACTCGCCGAGCGGATAGCCCATCGCCACGACCGACGCCTCGCCCAGGTTGTGCATCTGGAACGTGGCGCTCACCTGCACCTTCTGCTCGCCGAGCGTGATGACGACCTCCTCCGAGGCCATCCGCACCGTGGTCCACTGCGGCCGCGGCGTCGCCACGTCGGCCCACGCGGCCGCGCAGGCGAGCGCCAGCGCCGCCACCCAAACCACACACTTCCTCATTGCCGCGTCCTCCAGAAGGCGCCAGCTCGTAGTGCGGGCTTCAGCCCGTACCTCTTACGGCCTGAAGGCCGCACTACGAACGGGCTAGAAACGGGTTCCCCTGCATCCGGCTCTCTGCCGGTGGTCATCCTGCGGTTGGGTCGGCGACCCGCCCGATGAACAGGATCTGCCCCGTGGCCGTCTCGCGGATCAGGAAGAGGAACGGATGGTCGGCGCGGAAGACGGGGATCGGGGCCGGAAGCCCTGTTCCGCTCATTGCGACCGCCGTCGCGGCCGCCGCCTCCGTGCCCTCCTCGTTCACGTCCACAAATGCCTTGTGGAACACCGCGGAAATGAACAGCGCTTCGTCCGACGGCGGCTTGACGCCGTTCATGCCCGAGAAGTCGGCCTTCCCGGGCGTGAATGCCTCGGTCATGCCAACGGACTTCAGGAGTGGCGTCAGCTCCTTCGCCCCCCAGGTGATCTTCCACTTGGGGAGGTAGACGAACACCTTCTGCTTGCGGGAGGCGGCGAGCTTCTCGGTCTGCTCGCCCAGGCCGCCCCCTGCGGCCGACTTCAGGAGTTCCTTCTCCAACGCCGGCAGGCCGTCCTTCTTCTTCGGCAGGAAGAGCGCCATGCTCACCCGGTCGCCCTTGTAGGGCAGCTCGACGGCCTGGAACGAGTCGGTCTCCAGGTAGCGGAACTGCGGCTTCTCCTTCACGTCCCGCATCTTGTGCCGCATCATCCTGACTGTGGCCGTCTTCTCCGGCGTGACGAAGAACGGCGCGTCCTGGGTCAGCTCCTTGTCGAACTCCCGCTCCCACGAGCCGTAGAAGTAGACGGCGTTCACCAGGACCAATCGGGTCAGCTTGGCCAGCCCGCCCTGCGGGATGAGGTTCTTGATCTTCTCGCGGGTCTTCTCCTCCACCCAGAGGTTGATCGCCTCGCGCGCCTTCTCGGTCTCCTGCGCGAAGTCCACCTGGTTCAGGCCCCCGCCGTAGCAGGTCGCCGCGATGTCAAGGAACGGCTTGAGAAACGTGTAGCCCTTCTGCCCCCAGAGGGAGTTGGCGACGTGGAGGGTGTGGCTGGCACCGGCGCCGGTCTGGATGAGCTCCTGGGCGCGCTTGGACGCCGCGTGGAGGCGCGCGTCGTCCAGCGTGAATTGCAGCGCCTTCTTCATCTGCTTCGCGGTGTCCTCGCGCGCGCCCGCGTAGGTCATCGCCAGGGCGGTTCGGATCGAGAAGGGGGAGAGGAACAGATTGCCCTCCTCCTTCTCCATGACCTCCGCGCACACATCCACCGTGAAGCGGTTGTTGCCCGCCGCGAGGTCCTTGAGGTCCTGATCCGCCTCCTTGGCTGCCGCCGCGCCAGCCCCCTCGCCACCGCGGCATGGCCGGGCCATGGTCACCAAGAGGCCAGCAGCGCACGTGGCGGCCAGCCCAACGAGCATTGTCCTCATGGCCGCATCCTCCAGAAGGGCCGGTTCGTAGTGCGGCCTTCAGGCCGTAGAAGATACGGGCTGAAGCCCGCGCTACGAACGGGCTAGAAGTGGGGCGCCTTGCCCTCGGGGCCGTAGGGCAGCGTCACGTCGTGCTTCGTCTCCTTGCCCTCCTCGATGACAATCTCCGCGGGTGCGGCGGGCATGAGCTTCTTCTTCTGCCCCTCGATGCCGAGGTGCACACTGAGCGTGTAGGCGCCGGGGGCCAGGCCGGTGATGGCGTAGCGCCCCTGGTCGTCCACGTGCCCCGCGCCCGCCTGCGGCGCCTGCGGGCCGGCCACCTTCGACTGGAGCGACATCCAGCACGAGCCGCGCCCCACGGCGTTCCCCTTGCCGTCCCGCACCGTGCCCGTCAGCGAGCCGGCTGTGTAGAGCACGACTTTCGTCTTCTGCTCGCCCTTGCCCTCGATGGTCACGCTCAGCGGCTTCGCGCGAAGCGTGGGGTCGGCCACCGTGCACTGGATGTCGTAGGGGCCGGGCGGCAACCCGTCCGCGCGGAACGCGCCGCCCACGCCGCTCATTGCCACGCGACTCGTTCGCGGGTACTGCCCCGTGCTCGCCTGGACGACCACCTGGGCGCCGACGACGGGCTTGCCCTTCGAGGTCACAACCTCGCCCGCCAGCGCCGCCCCCGTCTCCAGCGCCACGTCCACGGTCGAGGCCCTCCCCGGCTCGAAGTTCCGCTCGGGGACCACGTTCCGCAGGAGCCTCAGGCTCTCCGGCGGGTCCACAGTCACCGACATCGCCGTCTCCCGCAGGTGTCCGAGCGTGTAGCGCCCCTGCTCGTCGGTAAACGTGGAGCCGAAGCCGAGGATGGCCCCTCGCTGGTAGCGGTAGACGCCCACTTGCGCGCCCGCCACGGGCTTGCCGTCAGGCCCCGTCACGCGGCCCGTGATCGCCACGCCGGGCCTCAGCGCGACATCCAGGGTCGCTGTCCCGCCCAGCGGCACAAGCGGCAGGTCCACGCTCCCCGTCGCCAGCGTGAGGGCCTCCGCGGGGGGCACAGCCGTCACCTGGTTCTGTGGGCCGTACTTCTGCGGGGGGTCGAGCTTGGCAGGCGACGCGAGGCCCACAATGGTGTAGCGCCCCTGGGCGTCGCTCGTCGCCTTCGCACGCGAGCCGTAGCCGTAGCCGGCCATCACCGTCGCGCCCGCCACGGGCTTCCCGGCGGGATCGGTCACGGTGCCGGTCACTTTCGCCCCCTCGGGGAGCTTGAGGACCTGCTGTAGCGTCAGGCCGCTCAGGGCGCGAACCTCGTCGAACTGTTTCTGGCACGAGGCCATGCCCTCGGGCGGCACGACGGTCATGGCGTACTGACCCGACGCCAGCGCCTTGAACTGCACGATGCCCTTGGCATCGGTCTTCGCGGTCACGCGTGTGCCGAAGCCATGCCTGCCGAAGCCGGCGCCGACGGTGAACCACACCTCCGCCCCCTCGACCGGCTTGCCATCGGCCCCCAGCACCTTGGCGACTACCGTGCCGCCCTTGTAAAGCGTGACGTCCTGGAGCTTTACGTCGCCTTCCGCCGGCGCGTTGACCCCGCGAAGCGTGGCGGGGGCCAGGTCCTTGCCCTCGGGCGACTTCACCTCGACCGCATACGTCTCCTGCGTCAGCCCGCCCAGGCTGTAAGTGCCTGTGGCGTCAGAGGTTGCCTCACCGCTGTACCACTGGCCGGACACCTGGTAGACCGAGCGCTTCCCCACCTCGGTCGCCGCGTCCAGGTGGCAACTCACCCTGGCACCCGCCAGGGGCTTTCCTGCCTCGTCCAGCACCCGACCCGTCAGCCGGGCACCGCGGAGCAGAGCGAGATCCTCCGTCGCCGTCTGCCCGTCCCCCAGCGTCGTCGCGCGCACCCCGCCGGGCCTCCAGGTGGTCAGCCGGATGAGGCCCGTGCCCTCGGGCGGCTCGACGCTGCGGAAGACGTAGCCTCCGGGCGCCAGGCCCGAAATCTCGTATTTCCCTGCCTTGTCTGTAGTTACGGAGCGGGAGCATGACCACCCAATCTGGGAGGGCCACACCGTCACCGTGGCCCCTGCCACAGGAGCCTTGTCCGCATCGGTCACGGTCCCCATCAGCTTGGCCGTCGCGGGGGCGAGGAACACCGTCACCTCCCGCACCTGGCCCGGACTGACCATGAGGTTCTGCGCGCCGAACACGCTGCTGGGCGCCAGCTTGCCTCCGGGCGGCGCCTCGACGGCCAGCCCGAAGCTCTTATTCCCTGGCACTTTGAGGCTGAACGCCCCCTCGGCAGAGCTCGTCGCCGACCACGTCTCCTTCGGCCCATCGGGCATCTGCGACGTGAGCGTGATCTTCACCCCCGGCACCGGCTGCCCCGAGGTAGCGAGCGCCTTCCCGCGCACCTCCGCCTCCCCCTGCCCCGCCAGCGACAATCCGGCGGCCAGGAAGGCCACGACAACAGACGCAACTGCTTGGGAGAACAGGTGTTGCGAACAGACGCCCCGCCGCCTGCACGGTGCTTCACTCGCCATGTTTGCCACCCCGGCCATGGTGACACGTTCCCGGCGCAGCCGGACTCAGCCCGGTTTCTTAGACGCAGGGGTTGGCCGGTGGTTCCCGCACCCTCGACGCTTGGCGGGGGCTGTCGTCACTCCTCCGGCTCGAGGATGGCCTCGAGGAGCCGCAGGCCCGGGAAGAAGTTCGGCGCCGACACCTTCTCGCGCACCGCAGGCTTCTCGGCGCCCTCGGCCCAGAGCATCATCTCTCCCTGCTGGATGTCGTAGTTCGCGATCTGCCCGTAGGGGATGACGACGGGGTCCTTGCGGCCGAGGAAGCCCTGTGCCCTGTATTCGAGGCCTTCGGGCAGGAAGCGAAGGGCCTGGGTCCACGTGACCGCGCGGCCCGCAGCAAATTCCTCCGCCAGGCGCCGGCCGATGACGCCCGACACGTGGTCGCACAGGCCATCCAGCGTCTCGTCCGCGCCCGACAGTGTCGCGCGGTAGTTGATCGCCTTCTTCTCCCCTTCCGCGCGCGGGCCGAAGTGCAGCACGAGCTGCGTGCCCGTGTAGGCGCCATTGACGAACTGCCGGACCGCGCTGTAGGTGAACGTGTCCATGTCGGCGTACCGCAGCTCCCTGTCGCCGAAATACCCAATGTCGCGCACGCCCAGCTCGTGGCACCGGAACACAGCCCTCCGACCCCGGAGGGCGAGGAACCCAAACAGAATCCCCGCCGCCAGCACACCCGCGCCGGGCAGGAGCACCTGGTAGGCGATGAGGCCCGCCCCGAACACCACGCCCAGCGTCGCCAGGAGCCACCAATAGACGGAGCCCCTCCGACGCTCGAAGAGCACGCGGCCCAGGCCCCCGGGCGGCCCTCCCGGGGCCTCCCCCTCGCCTGCCTCGGCCACGCGCTCGGCCAGGAAGGCCCTGAGCACGGGCAGGTTGCGCGAGGTGCAGGGCACGCGAGCCGCCGGCAGCTCGGCACCCTTCTCCCAGATGCACAGGCGGTTGTCGAAGTCGCCCAGCGCGCCGATCTCGTCGAACCGCAGGAGCGCGCGCCCCGGGCCGCGCGCCACCCACAGCCCGTTCTTCTCCACCTCCCAGCCGTCCCCCGCGAAGCTGCCCCCGGCCTCGACCGCGCTCCTCACGCGCGGGTACAGGCCAGCGGAAACCCGCGCCCCCAGCACCTCGGGCAGGCCCTGCTCGCTCGGGCCGGCCTTGCACGCCATCTCCAGGGCCTCGCTCCGGCCCCCCTGCTCCACCCACAGCGTCAGACAGCGCACTCGCGAGTCGAGGAGCCCTGAGCGATAGACGTTGATGCAGTAGCTCCGCAGCTCGCGCACGTCGTCGTCGCGGAACTCACGCCGCCCCTGGCGGTCGGTCACGATGAACCCGTGGTCAGTCACCTCGAGCCAGCGCCGGCGGAGCCACAGCCCCACGCCCACGGCCAGGCCCACGAGCACCAGCGCCCCGCCCACCCACAGGAACAGCCCCGCGCCGTGCGGATTTTCGCGCTGCGCGAGCAGACCCAACGCCATGATGAACCCCCCGAGCGCGAGGGGAACAACCAGCCGCCACCGCCTCAGACTGCCCCGCACCAGAACCCGCTGGCCCATGACAGCCTCCTTCCACGATACTCGCACACCCGCCTGCTCCCTCGTCCCCGGGCGAGCCGGGCCACCTCCCTGTAGGCGGGGCGTCCCTGCCCCGCGTGATTCCCCGCGGGCCAGGGATGGCCCGCCTACAAGCCTCATCCTCCCAGACGCTCTTAGCACACCCTCACCCGCTTGTCAAGAGGCGATGCAGGGCCGAGTGTGGCCCCCAATCCTGGTGCCTTGCATAGGTCTGTGTAGCTCCGAAGGACCGTGCTACGACAGCCCAGGGCAACGCCCTGATCTTCGCCCCCAACTTCGCAGGAGTCCCTCCCTTCTTCCGCTTCGCTCGCATCCAAAGCGGCGACTCCGTCGCCGCACTCCACAATCCTCCCCTAGAGGAAGCAGGAGGAGTATGGAGTGCGGCATCGGAGATGCCGCTTTGCGTGCCAGCGGAGCGGTCGAAGAGGAAGAGAGCTCAGTCCCGGCGGAGGCCCTCCAGATGTGGGCGAAGATCGGGGCAACGCCCTGGGAACTGGCGGCCACCCATGCGTAGCCCTGAAAGGGTGTACTATGGGGGGCCTGGTAGTACGCCCTTTCAGGGCCGGACCTACGCCGGACACCCTTTCCCAGGACGTTGCCCTGGGGTGTCACAGTACGCTCCTTCGGAGCTGAGAAGCCGCCCGTCCCCGGGCTCGACTTCGCCTGGGGAAGGGTTGACCTGCGCGAGGCCGCCGCCAACGGGGGGCTCAGCACTGTCGAGTATGCCGATTACCACATGACTGTACTCTTCGGCATCTGGGGCAAGTACACCATCAGAGCCTACAGGAACTAGTACTGTGTCAATCTTGACATGATAGGTTACGTGGAGTATATTCCTCCTGTGGGGAGCCATCTTCCGCAGGAGGAGCGAATGAACAAGAAGTACCGCGTCGACTTGACG
>VGYV01000218.1 GCA_016872855.1 Planctomycetota bacterium | reverse complement strand
GCCGGGGTCGGCGCCGGGGAAGCGGCGGCCGGTGACGTGTATCTTGTTGTGATGTATACGGTTATGGCCGCAGTAGCCCTTCGGGTCGGCCTTGCTCGCGTTGTAGTCGGTCAGGCGAATGGCGTTGACGCTGTAGTCGGAGTTGTAGTATTCGTTGACGGGCGGTGAGGCGGCGACGCGGATTTCGTTCTCGAAGATTTCGACGCCCTGCTGGCGACCGATGAGGATGCCTGAGCCTAGCTCGGGGAGGATGCGGTTGCGGAAGACCTGGGTGCCCTGGCCGCCGACGCCGAGGCTGTAGTGGTTCACCACCGTCTGGCGGTTGACGAATAGGTTGCCGTGGATGCGGGAGCGGTCGCCATTGACCGCGAGCTGGCCCTGTCCGCCGATGAGTTCGCAGCCCGTGACCTCGGACGCCCCTCCGCCGAGGAGGCTGACGACCTGGTCAATCTGGCGGTGGCGGTCAATGATCCAGGGGCCGTCGGTCTCGGCGCGGCAGTCGCGCATCGTCGCGCTGGGAGCGTAGACCGCGTAGGCGTTGATGCCGGCCTGGACGAACTTGACGTTTTCGAGCACCATCCTGGCCTGGGCAGCGGTGGACTGCACGCCCCAGGTGCGGATGGCCTGGGAGCCGAGGCGGATGGTGCCGTTGCGAATCGTGACCGTCCCCTGCCCCGTGACGCGGGGCAGGCCGTCGAGCGGCTGGCCGGGGGCGCCGGGCTTCGTGTAGTCGAAGAAGGCGCAGCCGTCGCCGTCGAGGATGCACTTGTAGTAGGCCCAGGGCAACGTCTTGTCCACGAGGCCGACGCCGACGTCGAGGGCGGGACGGATGTCGGCCTCGTCAATCACGCAGTCGCGGCGGACGGCTTTGACGCGGATGCGGTACTTGCCCGCGGGCTGGCCGAAGAGGAGTGCGAAGACCACGCCGCCGCCGAGCTTGGGCGAGCGCTCGGGCTCAGGGCAGCAGGGGCGGGCATTGTTGCCCCAGCGATAGGCGCACTCGATGCTGCGCCCCCGCTCGTCCTCGACGAAGACGCCGACCCGCATCTCCTGGGCCGCGACGGCCACCATCGCGTAGTAGGCGCGGTTGGCCACGGGCAGCTCGATGAGGGGCGAGGCCAGCTCCTGCCCCTCGGGCAGCACGCAGACGCGCTTGCCCACGAGCGGGTGCTGCATCGGCATCTCGCGGGCCTGTGCCCCCGGAGCCTTCGACACGTCCCAGCCCGCCAGCCCGTCCTCGAACCCGCAATTCGGCACCCCCGCGTAGCCGGCCGCGTAGGTGAGCGTGTGGCCGTTGAGGTCGAGCGTCAGGTTGTTGCCCAGGAAGAGGCCACTCGTGGTCGAGGTGATGTCCTTTGTCAGAATGTAGGTCGCCCCTGCCTTGTCGCAGTTGCCGGGCGCGGAGACGGGGATCTCGCCCTGCTTCGGCTCGCGCGGCTCGGCCTGCCGCCAGCCCGCGAGGGCTGCGGTGGCAGGGAGGGCCAGGAACGCCACTGCCCACCAGGGACTCCTGCGGCTCATGTCGCGTCTCCTCCGACTGCCTCCGCCCATTGGCCGTCCGCATCATAGGCGGCCCCCTGCCCCTTGTCAAGCCCTAAGGCATCGGCGCAAGACGGTTTGACTTTGCAGCATGAAAACAGTACCGTGTGTCTATGCAGAAGGGGGAGTCTGTCTTTAGCCGGAGGCCCGCGCCGTGCCCAGGTGCAGAAGGCCAATCGTGTTCTGCGCGTGCTTTGCCGCGGCGTTCGCCGCGCTCTTGTCAGGCATCCTGGCAGCAGGCGAGGCCCCACGCCCTGCCCCCGTGCCCGAGAAGGCCGTTGTGCCCGCGGGCATTGCGGTGAAGGTGGCAGTGCCCGCGGCCATCGCCGCCCAGGGCGGCCCCGCCGCGGGGAATGAGAAGAAGGCGGACGGGGAGGACGTGAAGGAGCTGACGCGGGGGGCGGAGCTGAACAGGGACTTCGAGGCTGACCGGCTGCTGCGCCGCGTGAAGGAGCTGTTGGAGACGCCGCAGCCGCAGTACCGCGACGTGGTGGTGCTGCTCCAGGCCATCATTGACCGCCCTGGGGATGCGTTTGCGAGCGAGGACGGCGCGGTGTTCCGCCCAGTGAGGTTCGTGGCGGAGCGGCTCCTGGCCGGGCTTGGCCCCGCGGGGCTGGACGCCTATCGGATGGAGGCGGACGGCCAGGCGAAGGCCCTCCTGGGCACCGTGACGTCGAGCCGCGACGCGGAGGCCCTGCGAACCGTCGTCCGCCAGTACTTCCTCAGCTCGTATGGGGACGACGCGGCATACCTCCTGGCCTCGCTGCACCTGGACCAGCACGATTTCGCCCAGGCGCGGCGCCTGCTGCGCCGCGTGCTGGCCGAGCACCCGGACCCCTCGGTGCCGCGGGCCGACCTGTTGCTGCGGCTGGCCCTGGCCTGTCGCAGGTGCGGCGATGCCGAGGGCGCGCAGGCGGCCTGGAAGCAACTGGCCGCCGGCCCGTCGCGCCTCAGCCCTGAGGCCCTGAAGGCCGTCGAGGCCGAGGTGGCGAAGGGCGCCGCCGACGCCACGCCAGGGCAGGACACAGTCCACCCCACCCATCGCGGCCTGTTCCCCGCCCTGCCCACCAGCGCCATCGAGATGCCCAGGGGCATGTGCATCCCCACCTGGCAGCACGCCATGCCAATGGTGCCCCCCGACCTGCCGCCCAACATGTTCGGCCAGATGGACGAGCGGACCGTCGCGGCGCTCAAGGACCGCATCGTCGGCCGCTGGGAGAGCTCGGGCGCCGTGCCCAGCGGCTACGCGCTGCTGCGGGACGGCGCGGCGTTCCTCAAGTCGCAGGGCATGCTCACCTGCCTCGACGCCGCCACGGGCGCCGTGCGCTGGCAAACCAAGCCGCCCCCCGCCCCATCGGGCAACAACCCCCCGCGAGTCCACATCCAGCACTTCCCCCACCTGGGCCAGACCCATCCCCTCGAGACGCTGCACTTCGACGACCAGATGGGCCGGGCCATGCGCATCATCGGCGATAGGGTGTACCACATCGAGGAGTTCCACTACAACCGCTGGAGCGCCAACCGCTTCGGCGTCGCCATGTTCATCGCCCGGGGCGGCCAGAACCAGCCGAAGCAGGCCACGGGCAACGTCCTGGCCGCCTACGACGTGAAGACGGGCGCGCCTGCCTGGCGCATCGGTCGGAGCCTGGACGAGGGCGACCCCGTGGGCGACGTGCAGTTCCTCGCCGCGCCCGTGGCGATCGGCGGGCGGCTGGCCGTGCCGGTGGAGAAGCGCGACGAGTTGTGGCTCGTGGGGCTCAACGCCGCGAGCGGCAGGTGCGAGTGGCAGACGTTTCTGTGCTCCTTCGTGACCTCGCGCATGAGCGCCTGGCGCCTGGTGGCCGTCGCGGCCCAGGGCAGCGACGTCTACGTCGGCTCGGGCCAGGGCTTCGTCTTCGCACTGGACGGCACGGACGGCAGCCTCCACTGGGCGTCGCAGTACGAGCAGGAGACGGAGCGCGTCGGCCCCTCCCCCTTCGGCCAAACGACTGCGCCGAAAGGCTGGCGCGATGGCGCGGTCTTCGCCGAGGGCGGCAAGCTCATCGTGCTGCCCACGGACGCCGAGCGCATCCTGGTGCTCGACACCACCTCGGGCAAGCCCGTGGCCAGCCACAGGACGCCGGGGCTGGCCTACTGCCTGGGCATGGACGGCACGCACCTGTTCGCGGCCTCCGCTGCCGCCGTGCGGCGGATGGACGCCCTGGCCGGGCGCACGCTGTGGGAGCGGAAGCTCGAGGGGGACGCGCGGGCCTGCGGCCGCGGCCTGTGGACGCCTGACGCCCTCTACGTGCCCAGCGGCAAGTGCATCCTGCGCCTCGACCCTCTGAAGGGCGCCGTCCAGGCCACACTCCGCGTGGCGACGGACGACGAGGAGCCTGTGGGCAACCTGCTGTGCGACGGCGAGCGGCTGATGGCCATCGCCCTCACCCGCGTGTACGCCCTGACCAACGCGGCGCCCAAGCTGGCCGCGGCCGAGAGCCGCGTGGCCGAACTCGACAAGCAGGTGGCCGCCCTGGCGACGGACGCCCCGCCCGAGCGCCGCGCCGAACTCCTCAAGGCCAGCGCACAGGCCCACCTCGACCGCGCTGACCTCCGCCTCAAGTACGACCGCCTGGCCGACGCCATCGAGGACCTCAAGGCCGCCTTCCGCGACACGCCCGACCCCAAGGCCAAGGCCGAGGCCCGCCGCGAGCTCGTCGAGTGCCTCACCTCCCTGGCCGAACGCCAGCCGCAGCAGCGCCTCGGCCTCCTCCGCGAGGCCCACGCCGTCGCCAAGGGCACACCCGAGGAGGGGCAGACGCTTCTGCCCCTCGTGGAAGGCCACCGCGAGCGCGGCGAGCTCGAGCAGGCCCTCGACATGCTCCTCGCCTTCGCTCAGGCGGGCGGAGGCCGGACGGTGGACCTGCGGGTCGAGGGCGACACCTGGCAGGCCTCGCCCGTGGCCGTGGCCGCGGGCGGCATCCGGCGCCTCGTGAGCCAGGAGGGGGCGAAGCTCGCGCCCCTCCTCGCCAAGCGGGGCGAGGCCGCCATGGCCGCCGTGAGGGCGACAAGCGACCCCACGGCGCTCCGCGCCATCCTGCGCCTCTATCCCGGCACCCCCGCGGGCATCGAGGCCGGCCTGAAGGCCGCGGCAGCCGAGGCCGCCACAGGCGTCTTCGAGAAGGGGGAGACGCTGCTCCGCGAGATGGCGCGCTCGGCCGATCCCCCCACGGCCGCGGCCGGACTGGCCGCCCTGGCCGACCTGCACCACAAGAAGGGCTGGCTCGCCCAGGCACGCTGGGAGTGGGCCACGCTGGCCGAGAGCTTCCCCGACACGCCGGTCCCCTTCGACCCGTTGGGAGTGCGGGCTTCAGCCCGTACGGCCCCGATACGGCCTGAAGGCCGCACTCCAAACGGAGCCGAGCTCGCCGCGGAGCGCCTTGCCGACAAGGAGCTGGCCGAGGCCGAGCGCGACCTCTTCAAGGGCGTGGCCGAGCCGCCCTGGCGACTCGCCTGGAAGGCCGACCAGCAGCCCGGCCACGGATACCCCGTCAAGCTCCGGCAGTCCCCCGCCGCGGGCGTCCTCGGCTTCTCGCAGTTCCTCGAACAGCACATGCTCTTCCAGCGCCACGGGCAGGACATCCGCCTCGTGTGCCGCCGCGTGAGCGACGGGCAGACGCTCTACGATGCCCAGCTCGGCCAGCCGCCTAACCACGTGTACCTTCAGGCCCACGAGGGGGCGCGGGAGGGCCACATCGTGCTCCTCCAGGGCAACAACGTCCTCAAGGGCTTCGGCCTGGTCTCCGGCAAGCCCGTCTGGGAGCGCACGGAGCCGGCCGGCCGCAGCGCAGGCGTGAACATTGGCTACTCGGTCGCCTTCCGCACCAGCATCTACGGCAGGGCGCAGGGCGGCGTGCCCACCGGCTGCGTGGTCCAGCGGCCGGGCCAGAACACCGTGCGCGTGCTCGAGCTGGCCACGGGCGACGTGCGCTGGGAGCGCAGCTTCCGCCGACGCCAGATCGCCTGGGCGCAGGAGGCAGGGGCCTACGTCCTTCTCTCCCTCGAAGGCAACGAGTGCTGGGTCTGCGACGCCTTCTCGGGCGACCGCCTGAGCACGTTCGAGATGGCCGACGGCTCGCGCATGGGCTACCCGCGCTCCATACAGGTCACGCAGAACGGCGCTCTGTGCCAGACCTGGGACCCCACGAAGTCCAAGAACGTGATTTCTCTCCTCGAGTTGCCTTCGGGCAAGACCCGTTGGACGGTGGACGCGGGCCAGATGTACCGCCAGCCGATGCTGCTGAACGAGGGTCTGTTCTACCTGGCCGGCGGCGCCGGCGTCGAGATTCGCTCGGTGGCGACGGGAGAGGTGAAGTTCTCGGTGCCGCAGGACAAGTTGCCGGGGCACCTCCAGAACGTGACGCTGAGCGCGGACGGCAAGACCCTGGGCTTCTCCAGCTACGACGGCCAGGGCAAGATGCGCATGGGCACCATCGAGCTCGCCACGGGCAACGTCGTCCTGGGCGAGGGCGCCAACCTCCAGATGTTCGGCATGGTGGACATGACGGAGGCCTGGGCACGCTCGGGCGACCTCATTCCCTGGATGGCCATCGAGACGATCAAGGAAGGCAACAACATCCGCCACACCCAGTTCCGCACTATCGGCTTCACCCGGAAGTCCACCGGCAAGGAGCTCGAAGGCCACAAGATCCCCTCCGGGCGGCCCGACGGCAAGTTCGAAAACGTCAACCAGCTCTTCGTCCAGGATGGCATGCTCATCCTGGCCCGCCACAACGGCATCGAGGTCTACGGCCCCGACCCGAATCCGGCTGCGGAGAAGAAGCCATGAGCAACCACGAGCCACGAGCCGCGAGCCACGAGGAATTGCAGATTGCAGATTGCAGATTGCAGATTGAAATCCGAAATGCCCTGCGGCTCGCGGCTCGCGGCTCGAAGCTCGCCGCTTTCTTCCTGCTGCTTGCAGTTTGCTGCTTGCAGCTTGCGGCTTCCGCCGGCGAGGTGCGGGCGCGGCCGGAGCTGATCACGCCCGAGGCCGAGCAGGCCATCGCCAAGGGCCTGGCCTACCTGGCCCGCACGCAGGCCAAGAACGGCTGCTGGCGCACCGAGGGGATGGGCGGAGCCTATCCCACGGCCATGACCGCGCTCGCCGGCCTCGCCATGATGGCCGCAGGCAACACCCCCTGCGAGGGCGAACACTCGGAAAACGTCCGCCGAGCCGTCTACTTCATCCTCAACTCCACCACCCGCAGCGGCCTCATCACGGCCATCGTCGAGGAGAACCGCTCGATGCACGGCCACGGCTTCGCCACGATGTTCCTCGCCCAGGCATACGGGGCCGAGCAGGACACCGATCTCCAGCGAAAGCTCCACGAGGCCCTCACCCGCGCCGTCGCCCTCACCGCCAAGAGCCAGTCGTTCAACGGCGGCTGGCTCTACGCGCCCGACCAGAATGGCGACGAGGGGTCGGTGACGGTGACGCAAATCCAGGCCCTCCGCGCGGCGCGCAACGCCGGCATCAAGGTGCCCAAGAGCACCATCGCCCGCGCCTGCGAGTACATCGCCAAGTGCGCCAACCCGGACGGCGGCATCAGCTACTCCCTGATGAGCCGCGGCAGCAGCCGCCCGGCAATCTCCGCCGCCGCCGTCGCCACCCTCTACAACGCCGGCCAGTACGAGAACCCCATCGCCACCAAGTGCCTGGACTACCTCAAGAAGCTCCTCAAGGGCAGCAACTCGGCCACCGTCTTCCAGGGCCACCGCTTCTACGCCCT
This sequence comes from Planctomycetota bacterium, assembly GCA_016872855.1. Lineage (GTDB taxonomy): Bacteria > Planctomycetota > PUPC01 > DSUN01 > DSUN01 > DSUN01. The sequence continues at coordinate 5,079 of VGYV01000218.1, read as the reverse complement.
GATGTACACGTCCCAGGCCATGTTCTTCAGCGGCGAGGAGGACTGGAAGGAGTTCTTCCCGAAGCACCGCGACGAGCTGATCAAGCAGCAAAACGCCGACGGGAGCTGGCAGGGCGACTTTGCGGGCCACGTCTACGGCACCGCCATCGCCCTCCTCGTCCTCCAGCTCCCCTACCAATACCTCCCCATCCTCCAACGCTGAGCAGCGAAAGGCAATGGGATGAATGGATGGGTGGATGGGTGGATGAGTGCAGGAATGCATATCCGTCATCCGTTCTTCCACCCATCCATTCATCCATTCATCCCCGTAGAGGAAAGACACGACGCATGGCCACTGAGACCGACTTGAAGGCAGCAGAGTCCCTCGGCTCCCACGACTTGACGGAGCTCGCCACGCTCAGCGACGCCCACACCCGTGTGCGGGCCGAGATGGCACGCGTGATCGTGGGCCAGGACGAGGTGATCCACCAGCTCCTCATCGCCATCCTCTCACAGGGCCACTGCATCCTCGAGGGCGTGCCGGGCCTGGCCAAGACCCTCATGGTCAGCACCCTCGCGCAGTCCCTTCAGCTCTCCTTCCACCGCATACAGTTCACGCCCGACCTCATGCCCAGCGACATCACGGGCACCGAGGTCATCCAGGAGAACAAGTCCACCGGCCAGCGCGAGCAGCGCTTCCTGCCAGGCCCGGTGTTCGCCAACGTGATCCTGGCCGACGAGATCAACCGCACGCCGCCCAAGACCCAGGCGGCGCTGCTCGAATCCATGCAGGAGAAACAGGTCACGATTGGCGGCGTCCGCCACGTTCTCCCCATCCCCTTCTTCGTCCTCGCCACGCAGAACCCCATCGAGCAGGAGGGCACCTATCCCCTGCCCGAGGCGCAGCAGGACCGCTTCATGTTCAAGGTCTTCGTCCGCTACCCCAGCTTCGACGAGGAGTACACGATTGCCGAGAAGACGACGGCCATCTTCTCCACCGAGGTGAGCCAGGTGCTCGCGAGCGAGCAGATTCTGCGGCTCCAGGAGATCGTCCGCCGCGTCCCCGTCCCGCCCCACGTCATCCGCTACGCCCTGCGCATCGTGCGGGCCACGCGCGTCCACGAGGGCGGCGTGCCCGATTTCATCCAGCAATGGGTCACTTGGGGCGCCGGCCCGCGCGGCGTCCAGTACCTCCTCCTCGGCGGGAAGTCCAGGGCCGCGCTCGACGGGCGGACATTCGTCAACACCGACGACGTGCGGGCCGTCGCACACCCCGTCCTGCGCCACCGCATCATCACCAACTTCAACGCCGAGAGCGAGGGCATCACGCCCGACCATATCGTTGACAGGTTGATCGAGGCCATTCCCGCGGCCGAGGAGGCCGAGGCCCTCGCCGGCGAAGCGGCCAGGGCATTCACCCCAGAGCAGGAACAGGCTCAGCCTCCGCAGGAGGCGCCAGCGGAGTAGCCACGGGCGTAAGCCCGTGGATCGGGGGACGGAACCCGTCCAGCCCCCGCAGGGGGCGGCAGAAAGCTCGTGGCGGAGGAGAGTCGAGGACGTGGGACGAGGACGAGGACGATTTCAGGAAGAGACCGTGACTGAGGCCGATGGCCGCCAATATCTCGACCCCAAGGTGCTCAACCGCATCACGCGGCTCGAGGTCCGCGCGCGCACCGTCGTCGAGGGCTTCATCAGCGGACTCCACAAGAGCCCCTACCACGGCTACTCCATCGAGTTCGCCACCCACCGCGAATACGTGCCCGGCGACGACCTGAAGCACATTGACTGGAAGGTGTGGGCGCGGGCCGACCGCCTCTACGTGAAGCAGTACGAGGAGGAGACGAACCTCCGCAGCACGCTGCTGGTGGACGCCAGCCGCTCGATGCGCTACGGCGGCGCGGATGGGGGAATGCGGAAGTTCGACTACGGCTGCACCGTGGCCGCCTCCCTGGCCTACCTCCTCCAGCAACAGCAGGACGCCGTGGGCCTGGTGACCTTCGACACCGACGTTCGTCGGAACCTGCCCGCCAGCTCGCACCCCACGCACCTCAAGCTCCTCCTCCACGAGCTGGCGAACACACAGCCCGACAACCGGACCGACGTGGCCGACGTGTTCCACCGCCTCGCCGAGCAGATCACCAAGCGCGGCCTCGTCGTCCTCATCTCCGACTGCTTCCTCGACGTGGACAGCCTGACCCGCGCCCTCCAGCACTTCCGCCACAAGCGCCACGAGGTCGTCGTCTTCCACGTCATGCACGAGCACGAGCTGGAGTTCCCGTTCCAGGACAACATTCTCTTCCGCGGCCTGGAGATTGACCTCCAGGTCCTAACCGAGCCGCGGGCGCTGCGGAAGGCGTACCTCGAGGCCGTCGAGCGCTTTCTCGGGCGCGTCCGCCGCACCTGCGCGAACAACGGCATTGACTACATGCTGATGAGCACGAGCGATCCGCTCGACGCGGCGCTGGCCAGCTACCTGGCCTTCCGCCGCCGCGCCGCGCGCGCCGTCGTGAAGCGATGAGACGATGGCCCTCTGTGAACACATGAGAGGATGAATGGATGGGTGGATGAATGTCAGATATGGAGAAGGCAGGGTGTTCTGACAACCATCCATTCATCCAATCATCCATTCATCCCCCCTGTCTCGGCGGCCCCCGCCGCCTGTGAGTAGTGCGATGGGCAACTGGCTTGGCATCGGGGCGGTGAACGGCGCGCTGCTGTGGGGCGCGCTCCTCATCGCCTCGCCCATCATCATCCACCTGCTGAGCCGGCGGAAGTTCCGCATCCTCGACTGGGCGGCGATGGACTTTCTCCTCGAGGCCGAGCGGCGCAACCGCCGCCGCATCCAGCTCGAACACCTCATCCTGCTGCTCCTGCGCTGCCTTGCCCTCATCCTGCTCGCGTGCCTCGTCGCGCGCCTCTTCCTCACCCGCACCGGGCTGGCTGGCCGAATGATCGAGGCGGCGCGGACGGAACGCATCGTGCTGCTCGACGACTCGCCGAGCATGGACGCCCGCCTCGGCGCCCAGACGGTCTTCGAGCAGGCGCGGCGCGGCCTGGTCGAGTTCGTCCGCCAGACCGCTGCCGAACACCCGGGCGACACCCTCACCCTCGTCCTCACCTCGCAGCCCAGCCGCCCCATCCTCAGCGGCCAGTACCTCACGCGGGACAAGGTTGACGCCGTGGTCCGTACCATCGAGACCCTTGAGCCATGCGACAAGTCAGCCGCCTTCGATGTGGCCTTCGCCGCCCTGGAGCAGACCCTCGCCTCGCCCCGCGGCAACCTGAACCGCACGCTCACCATCATCACCGACCTGCGCCGTCGGGACTGGCTGCCGGAAGAAGCGGCGAGCGGCGAGCCGCGAGCCACGAGCGGGGGGAAAGAGAGCTCGAAGCTCGAAGCTCGCGGCTCGCAGCCTTCCGAAGGGCCGCTGGCGGTCCTCAAGCGGTTGGCCGAGCGGGTGGACAGTCTGGCCGTGGTGAACGTGGGCGGCCAGAAGGCCCCGAACCTGGCCATCACCGAGATCGCCTTCCGCGAGAAGGCCATCATCGCGGGCGTCCCGACGCAGTTCGAGGTCGTCGTGGCCAACTGGGGCGACGGCGCGGCCGCCAACGTGCCCGTGACCTTCGCCGTGGGCGACGCCGTGCCCGTGCGGGCGACGATTGACCTGCTGGACGCGGGGGCCAAGGCCACCGTCCCCTTCACCTTCGCCTTCCGAGATGTTGGCTCGGCCCCCATCCGCGCCGAGATACCCGCCGACCCTCTTCCCCGCGACAACGTGCGGCACATGGCCGCTCGCATCCGCCCAGGCATACCGATTCTCCTGGTGGATGGCGAGCCGACCTCCGAGTACGGGCAGACCGAGACCTTCTACGTCGAGCGCGCCCTCGCCCCGCCCGGCGCAACCCTCAGCGGCAACGACGTCACAGTCGTCACCGAAAACCAGTTCGAGGAGATGCCCCTCGACCGCTACCAGGTGGTCGTCCTCGCCAACGTCTATCGCGTCACGGACGGCCGCCGCAAGGCCCTGGAGGACTGGGTGGCCGCCGGCGGCGGCCTCATCATCTTCCTGGGCGACCAGGTGGAGGAGGCGGCGTACAACGAGAAGCTCTGGGCCGACGGCAAGGGCCTGCTCCCGATGCGCCTGACCGCCATCGCGGGCGACGAATCGCAGCGCCAGTGGGTCCACCTCAGCGAGACCAGCATCGTCCACCCCATCCTCCGCATCTTCGAGGGCACGCAGAACCCCTTCCTGCGCCGAGTCAAGTTCTTCCGATGGTGGGGCGGAGCCGTCCGCAAGGAGGACCTCGCCGCAGGCCGAGTCCAGGTCCTCGCCTCCTACTCCGACACCGACTCCTCGCCCGCCATCGCCGAGCGTGTGGTGGGCAAGGGCAGGGTGCTCGTGGCCACCAGCACAGCCGACGGGGAGTGGAGCAACTGGCCGGCCGACCCGAGCTACGTGGTGACCGTTCTTGAGATGGCGCGCTACGCCACGCGACAGGCGCCCGACGAGGGCTCGGTGGCCGCCGGCGCGCCCATCCGAGCCGACCTCGACCCCTCCGTCCACAGCACCGAGGTGCAGGTGGAGCCGCCCGACGGCGCCGCCGCGGCCCTCCAGGCCGCACCCGCCGAGGATGCCCAGCGATTCCGCATCGAGTTCAAGGAGACCGCCAAGAGCGGGCTGTACCAGCTCCGCCGCAAGCGCCACGACGGGGGGACCGACACCGAGCTATTCGCGTCTAACGTCGAGGCCACGGAGGGCGACCTGACGCCTGCCGAGCCGCGCGCCCTGCGGCGGCAGGCCAAGGACTCCAAGATCGTCTTCCTCGAAGGCCGCGAGTACCTCTCCCAGGGCGTCACGGGCGCCAAGAGCGAGCTCTGGCGCGGCCTCCTCCTCGCAATGGTCATCACCCTGTGCATCGAGCAGACGCTTGGGTGGTGGTTCGGAAAGAGAAGAGATCAGGCAAAATGATTTGGGCGTGGTCCGTTTCGGACACCGTTAGGCGGCGGCCGTCTCGGCCGCTGAGTGGGCCACGGGTCTCCAGCGCCGCGCCCCGAATCGTCTCTGGGCGTCGCTCTGCATGTGGAATTGCCAGAAGGAC
>VGYV01000217.1 GCA_016872855.1 Planctomycetota bacterium | reverse complement strand
AAATCCATAAGTCCTTGGTACACATGGACTTAGCAATTCCGGGGGCGAAATCTCTAAGTCTCGAGCTACCAAATACTTACGGCTTTCGTGCCCGAGTAAATCGACAGCCCGTAAAGGCAGGACTCCCAACAGGTTATGCACTCGTTCGGAGTCCTGCCTTCAGGCAGAATGCCCTTATCTTCACGCCATTCGCGCGTGCGGCCCCATTCGGTATGTTCTACCCCGAAGGGCGTGCAGTGACTACAGGGGCCATCGGAACAGCCATTCCTACAAGGAGACGAGCCGGGGTCTTGCCGGCGTCCCGACTCCTCTCCTCCACCCTATGACGGAGTCGCGCGCTGAACGGCTTTCAGCGCGCGGGCTGAAATGGTCCGCCGGGAGCCTAAGTGTCGGCTGCCACGAGAGATGTGGCTTGGAGGGATGCCGGGCGAAAAAAGCTTTCAAATCGCTCTGAGGCAGCTTTGTACGGGCTTTCAGGCGTCCTCCGCGCGGCCATCGGCTCCGATGGCCCGCCACCGCTCAAGGCGCCGCTGGGGCTTCGGCAGGGGGGGCAGGCGGCGAGGGTTCGAGGCGGAGGAGCTTGGTGAGGGCGACGGCGAGCTCGCATTCGCCGGGGGTGACGAGGAGGATCTTCTGGCGGCCGCCGGAGAGGGTCCAGGCACGGGCGGCGAGGGTGGCGTTGCCGATCTGCTCGGGGCGGAGGTTGTGGCGGCGGGCGAGGTCGAGGAGGGTGGCTTCCCAGAGCCTGCGGTCAGCCACGAGGCGTGGCCGGGCTGGGGGAGGGGCCAGGTCGGCGTCGAGGAGGTCGGGTGGGGCGGCCTTGCCGAGGATATGGATGAGGCGGAGTGCGAGTTTGAGGGCGTCGGTGGAGAGGCCGGCGAGGTGCTGGCGGCGCGCGGCGCGGGCCGCCTCTGGGTCGCCGCACGGGGGCAGCGCGGTAAGGCGCCGGACGGCGGCGTAGGTCTTGATGCGGTCGGCAAGGGGGAGCGATGACTGCTGGATGGCCTGGCGGAAGGCTTGTTCGGCTTCGGGGGCGAGGGGCGGGCGCTCAGGCGTCTGGGGCTCGGTGGAGGGGACGGGCTCTGCTTCGGCGGCGAGGCGGGCGATGGCGGCCAGGATGGGTTCGCGTCGGGCGATGGCGACGATGATGCCGGCCGCAGCGGCCTCGCGGGCGCGGGCGATGGCCTCGTCGTCGAGGGGGTCGGCCATGGCGAGGACGACTTCGCCCTCGATGCGGACGACAGGGACGACGGCGTGGGCGCGGAGGAACTCGATGGGCAGGAGGCCGCGGAGGGTGGGGTCGAGGGCCTCGGCCTGGAGGTCAATGTAGGGGACGCCCAGGTGGTGGGCAAGTGCCCAGCAGACCTGGTCTTCGGTGCAGATGTGGCGCTCGATGAGGATTTCGCCGAGGCGTCTGTGGCAGGTGGCCTGGGCGGCGAGGGCCTCGGCGAGCTGCTGCTCGGTGATGAGGAGGGAGTCGAGGAGGATTTCGCCGAGGCGGCGGCGCTTTGCTGGCGCCTTGCGGGACGTCGCAGGAGGTGTGGCGGGGGAAGCGGGCGGCAGCCCCGCCGGCTTGAGAACGGCGTCGAGCGCGCGGCGGATGGCCTCGCTGCGGGCAATGGCCCGTTGGACGCGGCAGCCCAGGGCGTCGGCCACCTCGCGGACCGCTTCGGTGTCCGTGGGGTCCGCCATCGCCAGGGTGACGACGTCGCCGAGTTGGACGAGTGGGATGACCACGTGTTGGTAGAGCAGGCCGGGCCGCAGGCGGCGCGCGAGGCCGCCATCGAGGGAGTCGGGCGAGACCTCGACGTAGGGGAGCCGAAGGTGCCGCGCGAGTGCCCAGTTCACCTGGTCCTGGGAGAGCACTCCGTCCCGAATCAGCGCCTCCCCAAGGCGGCAGCCGAGCGCCCGCTGTCGCGCCGCGGCCTCGTCCACTTGGGCGGGGCTGAGAAGGCCGGCGGCGACCAGCACGTCGCCCAGCCGCCACGTCGTGTCGTCAGTCTCCACGCTCGCCGCTCCGCAGGCAATCCGTTGGGAGGCCCGTTGCCGTCACCGAGCGGGAGCGCCCGGGCTCGGCGCTCCCTAGTAAGGGTACACCGAGTCCGGTCCGATGTCCAGCAGCATTCTGGAGGCTGTGCCCCGGTCTTGGGACCGACAATCGTCGTCGTTGTCGTCGTCGTCCTCGTCGTCGAGAGGGCCAAGATGTTCGACGACGACGACGAGGACGACGACGAGCACGAGGGGACGGGGACCCACATCTTCAGAGCGAAGGGATCCCCGCCCAGGCTCACGCGTGCTGCTCGGCGATGACCTTTTCGATGAAGGTCACGGCGTCGCCGACGGTTTGGACGGCGAGGGCCTCGTCCTGGTCCATCTCGATGTCGAACTCCTCTTCGAAGGCTGCGACGAGCTCGATGCTCTGGATGGATTCGGCGCCGAGGTCGCGGACGAAGTGGCTCGATGGCTTCACGTCGTCGGGCTTCACCTTGAGGAGGCGTGCGGTCACTTTCCGCACGCGTTCCGCCACGTCGCTCATAGGAGCCTCCTTTGTGGAAAGTCAAAAGGCAAAGGGCAAAAGGCAAAGGGTCGAACGGGTCAGTCGGCCGGGCCGTGGTCGCGGGAGCGGCGGATGCACTTGTCGCGCTCGGGCTTGGTAAGCGCGCGGGCGGCGTCGAGCAGGGCGGCCTCGGCGTCGCTCAGGGTGCGCTTGCGGCGGCTCATGGCCGTGCGGGCAGTGGCCATTGTGGCCCTGAAGGCGATGTTGATGAACTTGCCGTTGAGGAAGGTGACGAAGGAGGGGATGAACTTGGGGCTGACGCTGCCCGTGGCCATGACGTTGCACATGACGCCGACGACGGTGCCGGTGTTGAGGATGGTGCCGATGCTGGTCTTGGTGTGGTCGCCGATGAAGCAGCCCACCTTGGTGTCGCCGGTGTCGGTCAGCTCGCCCTTGAGGTACACGTCCACCGTCGAGTAGTCGTTCTTCAGGTCGCTGTTGGTCGTGAGGGCGCCGAGGTTGACCCATTCGCACACGTAGGCGTGGCCGAGGAAGCCGTCGTGGTACTTGTTCGAGTAGCCATGGATGATGGACTCCTCGACCTCGCCGCCGACGCGGCAGACGGGGCCGAAGGAGCAGCCTTCGCGGATCTTGCCGCCCACGATGATGGTGCCGCGGCCGATGTAGCAGGGGCCTTCAATGCGGGTGTGGGGGTGGATGACCACCCCTTCGTCAATCGTCACGGGGCCGCCCTTGGTGTCAATGCACACGAAGGGGTGGACCTCGGCGGTGGGGGCGACGTAGACCTGCTCCTTGCTGCCCCAGACGGTGGCGTGGTCGGAGAAGGTGCCGACGATGCCTGCGTGGCCGGCGGCCTTGAAGTCGGCCACGATGGCGACGGGGTTGTGGTGGATGAGCTCCCACATGTAGGAGACGACGGTGCCGGTCACCTGCCGGGTAGGCACGGCGGCTCCCAGGGCGGCGATGAGTTCGGCCGGGGCATCCGCGGCGGCGGCTTCGGCGACGGCCTGGCTGACGCGGGCGCCGATGACGGTGCCGCCGCAGGCCAGGACCTCGTCGGGGCCGCCGACGGGGAACTGAGCGGCATCGAGGAGCAGGAGGCGGCCGTTCACGAGGAGCAGGTCGTCACCCCGGAGGCTGGCCGGGTCATTCACCGGCGCGTCCAGCCGCTCGCGGAGTACCGGGGCGAGCGCCTCGCGGGCGAAGTAGGCCACGGGCGCCCACGGGGCGATGCGCTGGAGCTTTTCGGCCAGCGTGGTCGCCCCGCAGCGCAGCTCGAACGTCGCCCGCAGGAGCGTGAGCGGAGAGAAGTTGTCGAACGTCTCGTCCTCGTAGATGATGAGGCGCATAGAACAGTGCTCCTTCTCTCTCTCGCCTCGTCCTCGTCGTCGTCCTCGTCGTCGTTGTCGAATCCTGTAAGCCCTAAGAGTTCGAGAACGACGACGACGACGAGGACGACGACGATTCTGGGTCAGCCCTGTTTTCCCGCAATCGCCAGCGTGTCCCTGGCTATGAGCAGCTCCTCGTTCGTTGGGACGACGAGGGCGCGGATGCGCGAGGATGGCCTGGTGATGATGGCTTCGCGGCCGCGGACTTCGTTGGCCGCGGGGTCGAGTTCGATGCCGAGAGCGTCGAGGCCCTCGAGGATTTGGCGGCGGAGTGGGACGCTGTTTTCGCCGATGCCGCCTGTGAAGATGACGGCGTCGGCCCGCCCCAGGGCGGCCAGGTAGGCGCCGATGTACTTGCGGATGCGGTAGCAGAAGACGTCGAGGGCAAGCTTCGCCCGCTCGTTCGTGGGCGCGGCCTCGACGAGGGTGCGGCAGTCGTTGCTCAGGCCAGAGAGGCCCAGCAGGCCGCTCTTCTTGTTCAGAAGGGCGTCAATGGCGTCGAGTGTCCACCCATTGCTGCGGGCGAGGTGGAAGACGATGGCGGGGTCTATGTCGCCGCTGCGGGTGCCCATGACCAGGCCCTCGAGGGGCGTGAGGCCCATCGTAGTGTCCACGGAGCGGCCGCCCGCCACGGCGGCCATGCTGCACCCGTTGCCGAGGTGGCAGGTGATGGCGTTGAAGCGGTCGAGCGGGATGCCGAGGAACTCGGCGGCGCGCATCGTGACGAAGCGGTGGGAGGTGCCGTGGAAGCCGTAGCGGCGGATGCGGCCCCTCTGGTAGAGCTCGTAGGGCAAGGCGTAGACGAAGGCGTGCTTCGGCATCGTCTGGTGGAACGCCGTGTCGAAGACGCCCACGTGTGGCTTGCCTGGGAACGCCTTGGCGGCGCAGCGTATGCCGACCAGGTTGGGCGGGTTGTGGAGCGGGGCGAGGGCCGAGTACTCCTCGAGCGTGGCGATGACCTTGTCGTCAATGAGGGTGGACTGCACGAAGGCTTCGCCGCCGTGGACCACGCGGTGGCCGATGGCGTCGAGGTCGTCGGCTGAGCGGAGGACGCCTGTCGTGGGGTCCATGAGCGCCTTGCGGATATGGTCGAATGCCTGTTCGTGGTTGGCGATGGCGGCCTCGTAGCGGACCTCCTGCCCGCGTGCGGCGTGCTTGACAATCGAGACGCCCTCGCCGATCTTCTCGACGATGCCCTTCGCCAGCAGGCTTTCATCGGCCATGTCGAAGAGCTGGTACTTCACCGAGGAGGAGCCGCAGTTGATCACCAGGACATTCATGCCGGGCCTCGCAAGGCGGGCCTGTTCGATGGGACGGATCAGACCGATCCGTCGGATCAGTCCGATCGGTTCTTCCTCTCAGTGCCGGGCTTGGGCTGACACCGCGATGAACGCGGCGACGGTGACGATATCGTCGGCGGTGGCGCCGCGCGAGAGGTCCGAGATGGGCTTTGCGAAGCCCTGGAGGAGCGGGCCGTAGGCCCTAGCCCTGCCGTGGTACTGCGTGAGCTTGTAGGCGATGTTCGCCGAATCGAGGTCCGGGAAGATCAGCACGTTCGCCCGCCCCGCGATCCGGCTCGCCGGGCACTTGTACTCTGCCACGCGCGGCACCAGAGCCGAGTCAACCTGGAGTTCGCCGTCAATCACAAGGTCGGGCGCCTTTCGCTGGGCGATTCGCGTGGCCTCCACCACCCGCTCGATGCGGGGGTGGACGGCGCTGCCCTTGGTCGAGCAGGAGAGAAGGGCGACTCGCGGCTCGATGCCGAGCGTCCGCTGCGCCGTGCGGGCCGAGGTCACGGCGATGTCGGCCAACTGCTCCGCCGTCGGGTCCACGTTCACGCTCGCGTCCGCGTAGACCAGCACCCGCTCCTCGGGGGGCCAGGAGTCCGGCAGCACCATGACGAAGATGCTCGACGGCACGGAGACGCCAGGAGCGAGGCCAAGTGCGAGACCGCCTGCCTCGATGACGCGGGCGCTGGGGCACGTGGCGCCGGCGACAAGGCCGTCGGCGCCCCCCGTGCTCACGATCATCGCGCCAAAGAGCAGGTTCCGCCGCAGCACGCGGTGAGCCGTCGCCTCATCCACGTTGGGCCGCCGCTTGTGGTATGCCTGGGCATAGCGGTCGAGCGCGAGCTGTTCGGCGGGGTCGCGCAGCTCGACGCCGTCGAGGGCCAGGCCCGCGCGCTGGGCGGCGGCGCGCAACTCGTCCCCGTGGCCGAGGACGATGGGGTCGCAGATGCGCTCGCGAGCGCAGACGGCGGCGGCCTCCAGGACGCGGAGGTCGCTGCCCTCGGGGAACACGATGCGTTTCGGGTCCTCGCGTGCGAGCGCCCGGAAGCGCTGGGCGACATCCATTTCCATGGCCGGCCCGTCCGTCGGCTCAGCGCCGGAACTTCAGCGTCAGGCCCGTCGCTGCGTCTTCGGTGACGACGAACGTCACGTCAGGATGGAGCTGGAGGGCGCTGGCCGGACACTTGACGCAGACCGGCCCTTCGAGCGCAGCGGCAACGGCTGCGGCCTTCTTGGGGCCGCAGGCGAGCATGATGATCTTCTCGGATTCCAGGATAGTGCCGATGCCCATCGTGATGGCGCGCCGCGGCATGTCCTCGGGGTTGGGGAAGTGCGGCGCGTTCGCCTCGATTGTGCTCTCCGTCAGGTCCACCGCGCGCGTCCGCGAGGCCAGCGACGACCCCGGCTCGTTGAACCCGATGTGGCCGTTCCGCCCAATCCCCAGCACCTGGCAGTCAATCCCCCCCACGTCCTCGATCGTCGCCTCGTACACCAGGCAGTGCGTCTCCACGTCGTCCGTCATCCCATCGGGCACGTGGGTGTTGGCCTTGACGATGTTCACGTGGTTGAACAGCTCGTGGTCCATGAAGTACCGATAGCTCTGGTCGTGCGTCGCGGGCAGCCCGATGTACTCATCGAGGTTGAACGACACGGTGGTCGAGAAATCCAGGTCTTCCTCCTTGTGGAGGCGGATCAGCTCGCGGTAGAGCGGCTTCGGGGTGTCCCCCGTCGCGAGGCCCAGCACGTAGTGCGGCTTCGCGCGCATCCCCTCGGCCACGATGGCCCCTGCCTCCTTCCCCATCTCCTCGAGCGTCTTGGCCACAATCACGCGCATCCCGCGGTCTCCTACAGGCTCTGTGGTGGTCGCGCCCTCGCGCATCCGCAAACACCCATTATCCAGAAACCCGCCCGCCAGTCAAGCCCCGTTTCCCGCTCGCCCCGCCTTGACCCCACGGGGCCATCGGCGTAGAATCCCCAGGGGCCATTCTGACACTCCGTTTGGGGGATGGCGATGAAGGCGGTTGTCTACGGCGGGCCGGGGCGCTTCGAGCTGATGGAGGTGCCGGACCCGCGGCCCGAGCCGGGCGGGCTGCTGGGCCGCGTGCAGTGCTGCGGCATCTGTGGCACCGACTACAAGCTCTTCTTCACCGAGAACCCCCGCTTCCCGCCAGGCTCCATCCTCGGCCATGAGTTCGTGGCGGCAGTGGTGGAGGCCAGCGGCGCGGCGGGCGACTTCCGCGTCGGCGACCGCGTGACGATGGCGACGACGGTGCCCTGCGGCGCCTGCTACCTGTGCCAGCACGGCCTGCCCAACCTGTGCCCCACTGCCAACTGCGTGGGCGCGGCCTATCAAGGGGCATTCGCCGAACTCATCCCCATCGCCGCTCACGCCATTCGCATGGGCAACGTGCTCAAGGTGCCCGACGGGCTATCGAGCCGCGCCGCGGCGCTCACCGAGCCGCTGAGCTGCGTGGTCAACGCCCAGGAGATCGCGCAGGTGGGCCAGGGGATGAGCGTGGCCGTCGTGGGCGCCGGACCGCTCGGCTGCATGCACATCCAGGTCGCCCGCGCCCGCGGCGCGGCGAGGGTCATCGCCGTCCAGCGCTCGAAGGCCCGCTGCGAGCTGGCCGCAGGCTTCGACGTGAACGCGGTCATCTGCTCCGACGAGGAGGACGTGGTTGCCCGCGTGAAGGCGCTCACCGAGGGGCGAGGAGCCGACCGCGTGCTCGTGTGCGCCCCCGACCGCGCGGCTCAGGAGCAATCGGTCCACCTGGCCGCCAAGGGCGGCGTCGTGAGCCTCTTCGCAAGCCTCCCCAAAGGCGCATCTGACATCACGCTCGACAGCCGCGTCGTCCACTACGGCCAGATTTCGGTCGTGGGCTCCTCCGACTCCACCGCCGCCCAGGGCCGCGAGGCCCTCCGCCTCCTCGAATGCGGCGCCGTGGACCCCGACAAGCTCATCACCCACGAGGTGCCCCTCGGCCGCATCCTCGACGGCATCGAGATCATGAAGCAAAAGGTCGGCCTCAAGGTTCTGGTGCGGGTGGGCGGCGCATGATGCGTGCCGCGTGCCGCGTCCCGCGTGCCCTGAGCCCCATGATGGCCGTAGGGGAAAGGGGGAAGCCATGAAGCCGCTCGGAGTGCTCCTGTTCCTTCTTGGCTGCTTCGCTGCCGCGGCGCAGGACGCGGCGGAGCTGGAGCTGGACCACGAGATGTCCATGGAGTTCGAGACGCCACACACGAAGTGGGCCAGGCCCTATGCCCGCGGCAGGCTCCGCGTGCTGATGTTCTGCAACGGCCGCGGCACCACGCCCCGCGAGGGGGTCGAGCTGAAGCAACGCTTCGATGTGGACGTGGATGCGGTCTTCTGGGCGCAGATCGTGGACAGCAACAAGCAGGGCTGGCACGGGGGCGACCTGGGCGTGGCCCGCATGCTCCGCCTCGCCGAGAAGCCGTACGACGCTTACGTCTTCCTCGGCATCCCGCCGGCCAACCTCAGCAGCGAGATGCAGTTCAAGGTCCTCAAGCCCGTCACCGATGGCGCAGGCATTGTCCTTGTCGGCGTCGCCGACAAGCGGATTCTCAAGGCCGAGCGGCGCCTCAAGGAGCTTCCGCCCTTTCTGGCTCCCGCCGGCGTCGCGGGGGCATATCAGGTGGGTAAGGGTAGGGGCGTCGAGCTTCCCAAGCCGCCCGACATCCCCTACGGCGTCGGCTGGGAGACGGAATATGACCATTGGCAGGAGCGCCTCGGTCGCGCAATCCTCTGGGCGGCGGGCAAGGAGCCGCAGATCGAGCTTCGTGCCCGCATCGAGGCCCCCCAGCTGGACCGCGACCGTCTGCCGCAGAAGGCCGTTGGCTGCTCGTGGCGGAACCCACGCCGCACGGAACTCAGCATCGAGATTTCCATTCGCTCCCGCCAGGGCTGGTGGCTCCCTTATTGGGAGGTGAAGTCCGCGGATGCGGAAGGGGAGGTCATGAACGAGCTCCCGAAGCTCCGCGCCGACGACTACTACCTTGAAATCATCGCGCGAGGAGGGAAGGGCGTCGAGGCCTGGGCGGCAGCGCGGTTCAAGATCGTCTCGGACCACGGGGTCAAGTCCGTGGAGTTGCACACCCCATGGGGCGAGGTAAGCGACACGCTCCGCGGCACCGTCTCGCTCCAGGCGGACCTCGGGAACAAGGAGTGGGTCGAAGTCCGTCTGTGCGACCGCCGCAACCGTATCCTGATGCGCCGTCGGCTGGCCGCGGGCCAGCTTGCGTTCGAGTTCCCCGTCGAGCCCTGGTTCCCGATGTTGGTTCGGGTCGAGGCCGTGCGGTGCTATGGCGGGGGCGAGACTGCCAGCGCCCATGCCTGGTTCAACGTGGTGAAGCGGCATCGCGGGCAGTTCAACTTCCTCATCTGGGACGTGCCGACCGGCTCGCTCGCGCCCTACGCCGAGGAGAGCCTTGCCCGGCTGGGGATGACGCTTCAGCTCAAAGGCGGCACACCGCCCCCCATCGTTGCGGCCCACGACACCGCCTGGGTGCCCTACACCACCCGCATCCAGGAGACGCACGACAAGGACGGCGTGATGAAGCCCTTCTGCTGGAACGACGAGGCCAAGGTGACGGCCCACGTGAATGCCCTCGCCGAGAAGTACCGGGAGGCGCGCCAGCACGGGGTCTTCGTCTACTCGCTCGGCGACGAGAACGACGTTCGCGGCTCCTGCACCAGCCCCCACTGCCTCAGGGCCTACCGTCAGTATCTCGCCAAGGAGTACGGCAGCATCGAGGCGCTCAATGCCTCCTGGGGCAGCGCTTACAAGAGCTTCGACGAGGTCGAGCTCCTCAAGCCCGACGACAACACCGAGGCCGAAGCGAAGCGGCAGAAGAACTACCCCCGCTGGTTCGACCGCGAGGCATTCCGCTCCTGGAACTACGTCCAGTTCTGCAAGAAGTTCGCCGCCGCCTACCGGGCGATTGACCCGCAGTCGCGCACGGGCTTCGAGGGAGCGGGCCGCTTCGCCGCGGGTGACGACCTCGATCTCTTCGTCCGCGAGTTGGAGTTCTGGTCCCCCTACCCAGGCACGGCCGACGAGGTGCTCCGCTCGATTGCCCCGCGCGACTTCCCGCGCGCTAACTGGATGGGCTACACGAAGGACGCCCCGTCGCTCCTCTCGAAGTACTGGCGAATGGTCACCCGCGGCTGCGACAGCGTGTGGTGGTGGCGGTGGGACTGCATCGGCCGGTTCCACGGCTGGCTCGCGCCCCACCTGGGGCCGTGGCCCGCGACGAAGGAGATCATCGCCGACACGCAGATCGTCCGCGACGGGTTGGGCGATCTGCTCTTGCACTCCGAGCGGCAGGACGACGGCATCGCCATCCTCTTCTCACACCCCTCGTGCTATGCGGCCCAGCTCGACGGGAGCTACGACGGCGTCGAGCAGAACCACGTCGCCTGGCACCGCGCCATCCGCGACTTGGGGCTGAACTTCTCCTACGTCACCGACCGCCAACTCCGCCTCGGAGAGTTCGACGCCAAGCGATTCAAGGTGCTCATCCTCTCGCGCGCCGAGGCGATCGGCCCGAAGGAGGCGGAGGTCATCCGCCAGTTCGCCGAGGGCGGTGGAGCTGTGATCGCCGACGTGCGGCCCGGCATCTACGACGGCCACTGCAAGCCGCTCGCCGAGGGCTGCCTCGACAAGCTGTTCGGTATCCGCCGCACAGGCCGCGGCCCGGCCGTCAAAGGCAAGGCCGAGGTGAAGATTGAGGGCTTCGAGTTCAGCTTCGACGCCGCCTACGACCCCAGCATCGAGCCGGCGACCCGAGTGGACCTCGGCGGCCGCTGCGGCGAGACGCCGCTGATGATCGCCCACAAGGGAAAGGAGGTTGGCAAGGGCCAAGTGGTGCTCATGAACCTGCCGATGGTTTCCTATCCCGCGTTCTACAAGGCTGACGGGAACGAGGCTGCCGCGGGCCTGCTGGCCGAGCTCTTCCGCATCGTCGGAGCGAAGCCGGGGGTCGTTGCCAAAACGAAGGGCCAACGCACCCACGACCTCGAAACCGTCCGCTGGCGCAATGGCGACCTCGAAATCGTCGCCCTCTGGCGCGAGCGGGGCGAGGACGAGGATGTGCAGGTCGAGCTGGCCGAGCCGCGATTCGTCTACGACCTACGCAACAGGAAGGCTCTCGGCCAGCAGAAGACGTTCGCCACCCGCCTCCTCGCGTCGCGGGCGAGCTTCTTCGTCCTCTCGCCCAGGGAACTGCCCCGTGCAAAGGCATCGCTCGCCAGGGCTGAGGTCGCGCCGGGCGAGCAGGCGCGCCTGCGGCTCGAAGTGCCCGACGCCGCCGGCCTCCACGCGCTCCGCCTCCGGGCCTCGACCCCCGGCGGCAAGCCAGCCGAATGGCTGGCTCAGGTGATCCTCGTGGGCAAGGAGCCAAAGGACGTGACCCTTCCCATCGCCTTCAACGACCCTCCCGGCAAGTGGGAGATTCGTCTGATTGACCTCTTCACCGACCAGGCCGAGTCCGTCCCCCTCGCCGTGAAGGAGGCCACCCGATGAGACGCATTCCGCCCCCTCTTCCCCCTCTCCCTTGGGGAGAGGGTTGGGGTGAGGGTGCTTCGTCCGCGCTTGGGCTGAAAGGCGGGCAAAGGCACCCTCACCCTCCCCTCTCCCCGAGGGAGAGGGACATGGATGCCCGGAAAGACCCCTGGAGTCTCTGTGTCCTCTATGTCGGGCTCGTTGCTCTGTTCATGACTGCGCACTGCAGCGCCGATGAGTATCCGATCAAGGTCTATCCCTGCCCGCGGCTGGAGGCGGCGCCGGCGATTGACGGGCAGCTCGACGACCCCTGCTGGGCCAAGGCGCCCCTTGTGAGCGGCTTCACGCTCTACAAC
This sequence comes from Planctomycetota bacterium, assembly GCA_016872855.1. Taxonomy (GTDB): domain Bacteria; phylum Planctomycetota; class PUPC01; order DSUN01; family DSUN01; genus DSUN01. Next base: position 346 of record VGYV01000217.1, on the reverse strand, counting down.
AAGCCCAAGCTGATGGACGTCCAGACCTCCTTCCGCGAAAAAAAGACTCCGGGAGTCTTTTTCGCAAGCGCAACTGCTGTGGCAGCAATATGTTACGACGCAGAAAAAGACTCCGGGAGTCTTTTTCTGCTCCCGTGAAGGAGGCCACCCGATGAGACGCATTCCGCCCCCTCTTCCCCCTCTCCCTTGGGGAGAGGGACATGGATGCCCGGAAAGACTCCTGGAGTCTCTGTGTCCTCTATGTCGGGCTCGTTGCTCTGTTCATGACTGCGCACTGCAGCGCCGATGAGTATCCGATCAAGGTCTATCCCTGCCCGCGGCTGGAGGCGGCGCCGGCGATTGACGG